>JBCCLG010000430.1:0-5310 GCA_039027015.1 Acidobacteriota bacterium
GCTCGTCGAGACCTCGCTGGTCCTCCACGCCGGGCAAGGCGCCGCGGCTAAAGCTCCGGCCGCCGTCGCGGCTTAAGAAGACCGCGCCCTCGTTCGACCACACGAGGATTCGATTGGGCGCCGCCGTCGGGATCGTGACGTTCCCGACGCTATTCCCCAGGGGAGGCTCGAAGACGGTGCTGAAAGTCTCGCCGCGGTCCGTGGAGAGAGAGACCCTCCCGCGGCTCCACAGCAAAAGCGCCCGCGCGTCCGGGGCGACCGTCATTCCGCCCGCCGACTCCGCCGACTCCGCCGACGCCGATTCTCCGCCACGAGACGCCCTCATCGTCGCTTCGATAGGGCCGCCGCGTGCCCGCATCGTCGCTGAAAAGGGCAAGCCAGCCGTTGCGCGTCGGCCTGAAGGTCCAGATCGCCCGGAATCCGGTATCGCGATTCTCCCACGTCAATCCGCCGTCCTTCGAGATCCGGACCTCGCCGCCGCCGATCCCGACGAGCGTCCTCTCGTCGCCGGGATCGATCCAAAACTCGCGGGTCAGGGCTGCGCCCTCGTCCATCTGGCGCCAGAGCCTGCCGCCGTCCTTCGAGGCGTGAAGGCTCGAGCCGTTGAGCGCCCACAGCGTGTCGCCATCGGGCGACGTCAGGAGGGTGCCGACGCCCGCATGGGTGCCCGGAGCCGGCGAAAAGAACCCGTGACCGGCGAGCGCGGCTGCAGGCCCTTCGAGGGTCATGAGAAGACCCAGCGCGAGCAGCGAGCATCGGCGAGTCCAGCGAGGGCGAGGGTCATAGCTCAACATAGTGAATTCCCGCCGCGCCGAAGCGCGGGCTGCCTAGATCGACTCCGAACGGTCCGGAGGCGTGATCGATATCTCCCGCCGGGGCTTTTCCTAGCGGATCTTCCTGCTTCCCGAGAGGTCTTCCTGCTTCCCGTGGCGCAACGCTAGCATGCGGCATTCAGGAAGTCATGTTTTTCTAGCATGAAGCTCTCCGGGTGGCCTCGAGAAGGACCGGTCAGCGCTCCTCGTGGACTCTGACCACGGAGGTCCTGACGCCGTCACGGTCGATCCTCAGCATGCCCTTCGGGTTGCGGCTTGAGAGTCTGGCAGACAGAACGACGGTGCCCTCCTCATCCACAAAAGGCCTCGGTAGCTCTGGAATAACCGCGCCATCGGCGAGATTGCTCACGAACACGCCGACTACCGGCGCCTGATGGCCATCGAGGTCGCGTGGGTGCGATCGCCGTTGAAGAAGCGAACGTCGCGGGTCGTGGCGTCGTTTTCGTCGATCAGGAAAAGCACGCTGCCGAAGCCGTCGTCGTTATGGCGGCGAGTGCCGTAGAGAGTGCCATCGGGGCGAATCGGAGGGTGACCGCGCGGGTTCGGGAACCGGTCAGAGGGCCGATGTCCGTGGTCTTTCCGGTGGATCGGTTGATCTTGAAGAGGGTGTCGCCGCTGCCCTGGTTGTCGACTCTATTGATGCCGTAAAGAGTCGAGCCATCGGGATCGAAGGCGATCGAGGTGGCTTCGGTCTGGTCGCCCCAAAGGGGGCCTATGTCGGTGACCAGGCCGGTGCCAGCGTTCACGGTGAAGAGGTTCTCGCCCCAGGCCTGTCCGCTATACCCGATGGCGTAAACGTTGAGATCGGGATCGATGGCGATCGAGGTGACCATCCTGGACGCTCCCTTGAGCTCGCGTATTGGCAGGGTCAATAGGACTCCAATACCTTGGACGTAGTGAAAGAGCGTCGAGCCTGCTCCGGCGGCCTCACAGCCGACGCCGATCAGCTGCGGCAGGTTGGGGATGAAGTCGATGTCCGTGGCGGCAGTCAAGAGAGCGGCCAGAGGACCGAGGGCAGGAAGGCCTAAAACGCAGCGTTCGTTAGAAAAAGGCATCGGACTTACTCCACAATGAAAAGATGAGCTGACGCAGAGTTCATCGGCTACATCGACTCCTGGCGCAGAATCGTCCCGAAGCCTGTCATCGGAGTGGCCATGCGATGTCAGGGCGCAAGACCCGCTGCCGCATCGTCTCGGCCCCCGCGACGGCCCACCAGTTGAAGGGCGCTACCGGTCAGGATATTGTTGCTGACGGGGCTGGACCAGCGCCGGCATGCGCGACCGCGATGGCGCTCTCGCGAACACCGTGAGCCACCCGCAAGGGCAGGTTCAGAGCTACTCCCACCCGGCCAGAAGAAATCCTCGAGGGACCCTGAAGGAGGGAATCCTCGCGCCGGCCGGCAAGAGCGCGACGGGATCCCGCTGGCGTCACCGTTGTCCCGCTCGGCCCGCGGCGTCGATCACGGGGCGGGCGCGGGCGTAGCTCCGGGTAGCAAACACCTGGAGGACGTGATGCGACGACTGAGCCTGACCTTGACCCTCGCGGCCCTGGCCGCGGCCCCCGCCTTCGCCGAATGGAGCCAATTTGGTGGTCCCAGGCGCGATTTCAGCCTCGACAAACCGCCCCGGATCGCCCCGTGGGGCGAGACCGGACCGCGTCAGCTCTGGCGCCGGGAGCTCGGGCCGGGCTACTCGGCCCTCGTGGCCGACGCCCAGGTCAGGCGCCTCTTCACCCAAACCCGGGACGGCGCGGAGGAAGTGGTCCTCGCCCTCGACGCCGACAGCGGCGAGACCCTGTGGGAGCATCGATATTCGGCGCCGGTCGAGGGGCTCTTCGGGGTCGACATGTCCTACGGCAACGCCCCGCAGGCGACGCCGCTCCTGGTCGAGGGCCGGCTGATCGGCCTCGGCTTCACCGGCGTTCTCTGGGCCGTCGATGCCGAGGACGGCGCGCCGCTGTGGTCCACGTCCCTGGGGAAGGAACACCAGGCGGCGATGCCCTACTTCGGCCACGCCGCGAGCCCTCTCTGGGTGCCGGCGGCGGACGGGGAGGGCGGCTTCGTGGTGGTGCTCGCCGGCGGCGCCCTGGCCTTTGACCCGGCAACCGGTGAGCTGCGCTGGCAGAACCGGGACTTCGGCGCCAGCTACGCTTCGCCGGTCGTGGCCGATACCGCCTTCGGCCGTCAGATTCTGGTGGCCGGCGCCGGCGACGTCGTCGGCCTCGATCCGCAGGACGGCCAGCTGCTGTGGCGCCACGAGTATCGCAATCCCCAGCGCACCATCCTGGGCACCCCGCTTCTCGTGGAAGACGACCTGCTCTTCGTCTCGGCTTACTTTCTCGGCAGCCGCGGGCTGCGTCTGCTCGCCCGCGACCGTGTCGAGCAGGTTTGGGAGCAGCCGGACTTCCAGGTGTCCCACTTCAATACGGTCCGCGACGGGCACATCATCTACACCACGTTCCGCCGCAACCTGATCGCCCTCGACGCAACAAGCGGCGAGATCCTGTGGCGCGAGCGCCGATTCGGCGCCGCCAACCTGCTGCGGTCGGGTCAGCGCGGGCTGCTGCTCGGCGAGCACGGGGAGCTGACCACCGCCGAGCTCGATGGCCAAGGCCTGACGCGTCGACAGAGTGCCCGCCTGCTGAAGGACCGCAGCTGGACGCCGCCGACCGTGATCGGCGATCGGCTCTACGTGCGGGACCAGCACCTCGCCGTCGCCTACGATCTGAGCTCTGCCGAAGCTCCCGTCACCGCGAGCGCGGCGCCCGAGAACGGGGCGCCCGAGCTACCCGAAGACTTCGCGAAAGCCGTCGCCGAGCTCGAATCGGCGGCCCGGCGCGGTGACCTCGGCGCCCTCGAGAAGGCGGCCGGAGGCTTCTCGCCCTGGGCCGAACACGAGCAGCTCGCGACCTGGGCGGCATACTACGAGGGCTACGGCTACTGGATCCTGAGCCAGGCGTCGGCGAAGGATCGTCGCCTCGACTTCCTCGACCGGGCCGTCGAGGCCCAGAAGCGAGCGGTCGAGCTCGACCGCGAGAACGTCGACGCCCACGCCGTGCTCGGCTCGCTCTACTCGCTCTATTACCGGCTGGCGCCCCGGCGGGCGATGGTTGTCGGACCCCTCGGCGGCGAGCATATGGGGCTTGCCCTGAGCCTCGACCCGGAGAATCCTCGGGCCCAGGCGATCCAGGCACTCAGCCTCGCCTATCGGCCGCCGCAGTGGGGCGGCGACCCCGCGGCCGGACGGCAGAAGCTGCGCGAAGTGATCGAGAAGACTCCGCTTGAGGCCAACGCCCGGGTCCTGCTCGGCGAGCCCGCGTGGCTCCCGGCGACCTGCAGGGTCTGGCTAGCTCGGCTCCTCATCAGCGACGGCGGGGCGCAGCAGGCGGAGGCCCGCCGGCTCCTCGACGAGGTGCTGGCGGTCTCTCCGGACCACGCCCAGGCGGCCAGCATGCGGGCGGGGTTGCCCCCTCGTCCGGCTAGCTGAGAGGTTCGAGCAGCGCCTCGAGGCGGTCCCGGTAGCGGCGGCTGAGGCTGACCTCGAGGCCGCCGCGCATGATCAGCCGCAGGTCTCCATGGCCCGCCGGCTCCTGGCGTTCGAGGTGGTCGACGTTGATGATCCAGGAGCGATGGACGCGCACGAAGCGGCGCGGCTCGAGGCGGCGCTCTAAGTGGGCGAGGGAGATGCGGGCCAGGTGATGACGTCCCTCGAGGTGGAAGCGGGCGTAATTCGACTCGGCCTGGATAGCGATGACGTCCGCCAAATGCACCGTCACCTTGCCGCGCCCCTGGGGGATCGCCAGGCGCTCGAGCGGATTCGCCCTGGTTCCTTCTAAGGAGTCCGGGGCGCCCGCCGTTTTCGTCGCTGGCGCCGCCGGGGCTCTCGACTGCGCCGCCAGTCGGCGGCGGACCCGGGCGAGGGTCTCGCGCAGCCGGGTCTCGTCGAAGGGTTTCAGCAGGTAGTCCCAGGCCTCGACCTCGAAGGCGCGGGGCGCGAATTCGTCATGGGCCGTGACGAAGACGACGGGCGGCGGATCCTCGAGGGCCTGAACGACCTCGAAGCCGTCCTTCCCGGGCATGCGGATGTCGAGGAAGACGAGGTCGACCGGGCAGGCGCGGAGCACGGTGATCGCCTCCTCACCGTGTCCGCACACGCCGACCACCTCGAGACCGGGCTCCCGCTCCAGTAGCTGGGTCAGAAGACGACGGCCCGCCGGCTCATCGTCGACGACCAGGACTCGCAATCGCCCGGGGGGAGTCTCGGCGATCACGCCGCCTCCCGCCGCAGTCCGGGCAGGTCGAGTCGGACCAAAGCGCCGCCCTCAGGGCCGCCCGAGACGCTGAGGCGTCCGGCCTCGCCGTAGAGTGTCTTCAGCCGATCGCGGGTGTTTGCGAGGCCGATCCCGGAGCCCTCGGGGTGCCCGGCGGCGCCCCCCGGGCCAAAGCCGACCCCGTCATCCTCGACCTCGAGCACCAGCC
>JBCCLG010000431.1:0-5306 GCA_039027015.1 Acidobacteriota bacterium
CCAGCTTTTCGGCACCGACGGCGTGCGCGGCGAGTTCGGCACCGCGCCGATGGACGAGAGGACCCTGCGCCGGCTCGCGGCCGCGCTCGCCGAGCATCTGCTCGCGGCACACCCCGCCGGGGGCCGGGTGGTCCTCGGCGGCGACACCCGCTTCTCGACGCCTCAAATCTGCCGCTGGCTGGCCGCCGAGCTGATCGCGCGCGGCCTCGAGGTGACCTACCTCGGGGTCATGACCACGCCCGGCGTCGCCTCGACCACGGCCGCGGACCCCCGGGCGGTCTGCGGCGTTGCGGTTTCCGCCAGCCACAACCCGGCGGCCGACAACGGCGTCAAGCTGGTGGGGCCCGACGGCTTCAAATGGCCGACCCGCGAGGAGGCGGCCCTCGAGCAGCGCATGCTGGGCGCCGCTCGGAGTCTCGAGAGCGCCGGCGGCGAGGCGGTTCTGGAGGTCGATCGCGACGCGGTCGAGGCCTATCTCGAGAGCCTGCGACGCGGCCAAAATGGCGGCTCCCTGGACGGCCTGAGCGCGGTGATCGACTGCGGCCACGGAGCCGCCAGCCCCTATGCCGAGAGGCTGTTCGAGAGCCTCGGAGCCCGGGTCGTGATGATGGGCAACGCCCCCGACGGACGCAACATCAACCTCGGCTGCGGCTCCACCCAGCCCCAGGGGCTCGCCCAGCAGGTGCGCGAGCACGGCGCCGATCTGGGGGTGGCCTTTGACGGCGACGCCGATCGGGTGATCCTGGTGGACTCGGAGGGCGAGATTCGCGACGGCGACACGATCCTCTACCTCTGGGCGAGTTTCCTCAAGCGCTCGGGACGACTCGCCGCGCCTCAGGTCGTGGCCACCTCGATGAGCAACCTCGGCCTTGAGGTGGCGCTCGAGGAGGCCGGAATCGAGCTGGTGCGCTGCGACGTGGGCGACCGCGCGGTGGTGCGCACCCTGCGCGATCGCGGGCTGATTCTCGGCGGCGAACAGAGCGGGCACATCGTGAACCTCGATCTGGCCACCACCGGCGACGGGCTGCTCACCGCCCTGCAGCTCGCCGGCATCCTGCAGGCAGAGCGCGCCCCCCTGCCCGAGCTGCTGCGCGGTTTCCGGCGCTTCCCGCAGGTGCTGCGCGGCCTCAAGGTGCGACATAAACCGCCCCTCGACAGCCTCACCCGGGTGGCCGAACAGGCCGAGCACACCCGGCGCACCCTCGGCTCGCGGGGCCGACTGGTGCTGCGCTACAGCGGCACCGAGCCCCTGGTGCGAACCATGATCGAAGGCCCGGACCTCGAGCAGATCGAGCGCCTGGCCGACCGCCTGGAATCGGTGCTGGCGGACGAGCTGGCCTAACGCCGCCGCCGACTCGCCGGATCAAAGACTCACCAGAGGAGAGTACGATGTCGGGACCCCTGCTTCTTTCCGTCAACGTCGACCACGTGGCCACTCTGCGCCAGGCCCGAAAGGCCGTCTACCCCGACCCCGTGGAGGCGGCTCGCGTTGCCGAGGCGGCCGGCGCGGGCGGCATTACCGTGCACCTGCGCGGCGATCGGCGACACGTGCAGGATGAGGACGTGCGGCGCCTGCGGCCGGCGGTTTCCGGCACCCTCAACCTCGAGATCGCCACCGAGGCCGATCGCCTGGATCTCGCGGTGGAGCTGCGCCCGGATCAGGTCACGCTGGTGCCGGAGAGACCGGACGAGGTGACCACCGAGGGCGGCCTCGACGTTCTGAACGCCGGCGCCTCGAACCTGGCCGCCGCGGCCGCCAGGCTGACCGAGGCGGGCATTCGCGTGTCTGTTTTTCTCGACCCCGACCCGGACCAGCTGGAGGCCTTGGCGGCTCTCGAGCGCGGGCACGTTCCGGGATTCGAGATCAATACCGACGCCTACAGCCGCGCGGCCGCGAGCGGCCAGGCAGACCGTCTGGCCGCCGAGACCGACAAAATTCGCCGGATCTCAACGCGCGGGCGCGAGCTGGGATTCCGCGTCTACGCCGGCCACGGCTTGACCACCGACAACGTCGGCGCCATCGCCGCCGTGCCGGAGATCGAGGAGCTGAATATCGGTCATTGGCTGGTCAGCCGGGCGGCCATCGTAGGCATGGCCGCCTCGGTGCGCGAGATGCTCGACGCCATGGAGGCGGCGCGGCCCGGCTGAGCGTCTCTGCAGCGACTACTCGTCGCGCAGCGC
This sequence comes from Acidobacteriota bacterium, assembly GCA_039027015.1. Classification (GTDB taxonomy): domain Bacteria; phylum Acidobacteriota; class Thermoanaerobaculia; order Multivoradales; family J023; genus JAUIJL01. The sequence goes on from JBCCLG010000431.1 coordinate 2,182, forward strand.
CCGCATGGGCTCGATGCGCGCGGCCCGTTCGGCGGGCACCAGGCCGGCGAGGGTCGCCACCACGGTGAGCAGGACCGTGGAAGCCACCAGCACCAGGGGGTCGCTGCCCTCGAGCCCGTAGAGCAGGGACTGGGCGACGCGGCCTAGGCCGAGGGCTGCCGAGAGCCCGATCACGGTGCCGACCAGGGTCATCAGACCCACCTGCCGCAGCACCAGACCGCGCACCCTCGCCGAGTTGGCGCCCAGAGCCATACGCAACCCGATCTCCCGCCTGCGCTGGGCTACCGAGTAGGCGAGAACGCCGTAGAGGCCGATGGCCGCGAGCAGCGTGGCGAGCAGGGCAAATGCCGCCGAGAGGGTCGAGAGAACGCGGTCGATAAAGACGTTCTCCTCGACCTGGGCGCGCATCGACCGAAGATCGCTGATCGGCAGGTTGGGATCGAGCTCCGCAACCAGCGCCCGCAGGGTGGTCAAAATATCGCCGGGCGGGTTGACGGTGCGCACGTAGAAGGTCAAAAAGCCGATCTGGGCGTTTTGGCGGTGCGGCATGAAGAAGAGCGGGCGAGCCTCGTCCTTCACTTCGCTATAGGTGGAATCCTCGACGATCCCGACGATCTCCTTATCCAGATCGCCTCCCGTGCCCACGGACATCCGCTTGCCGACGGCCTCTCGGCCCAGGCCGAATTTACGCGCGAAGGCCTCGTTGACGATCGCGACCTGGGGCGCATCGAGGGTGTCGGACTCCCGGAAGTCCCTCCCGGCCAGCATGGTGATGCCGACCGTGGCAAAGAAGCCTGGGCTGATCTCGGAGTAGTTGGCGTGGTTGTCGACGTTCGGCCCGTCCTCGAAGCCCTGAACGCCGACGTTGGTTCCCCAATTGCTGCCCGTGACCAGAGCCACCTGGGAGCCCGCGACCCCCACGACTCCCGGCAGCGCCCCGATGCGCTCCTCGAGGGTCGCGAAGAAGGCCTTCGAGCGCTCCGAGCTATAGCCGTTGCGCACCGGCGACACGCTGAAGGTCGCCAGCTGCTCGATCTCGATCCCCAAATCGACTTTGCTCACGTTGACCAGGCTGCGCAGAAAGAGCCCGGCGGACACCAAAAGAGTCATGGAAAGGGCGATCTGCAGGGTCGCCATGGTGGAGCGAAAGCGCAGCGCCAGGCGCGAGCCCGAGGTTTGTCCCGAGGCGCTGCGCAGGGAGGTCACCAGCCCCTTGCGGGTGCTGTGCAGCGCCGGAAAGACGCCGGCGAGAGAGGTCAGGAGGGTGAGGCCGGCGAGGAGCAGCAGAACCATAGGCCCGACCTCGGGCCTGAAGCCCAGGGCGTACTCGGGCAGCACCGAGGCCAAAAAGCTGAGGGTCCCTTGGGCCACCAGCAACCCTGCGAGGCCGCCCAGGGTCGAGAGCAGCAGCGCCTCGGCGAGCAGCTGCGCCATCACCTGATGCCTGCGGGCGCCGATCGAGAGGCGCACCGCGATCTCGGTGGCGCGGTCGGTCGCTCGCACCAGCAGCAGGTTGGCCAGATTCGCCGCCGCGATCAGCAGCACGAAGGCGGTCACCCCGAGGAGGAGAACGAGGGGATCCCGAGCTTCCCGATGCAGGACGCTCTGCCCCCGCGCCCCGGGCTCCAGCTCGAGCTGCTTCGCCTTGAAGAGCGCCTGGGTCTCCTCGTAAAGATCGGTATGCAGGGGCATCTCGACGTCCTGAATCACCCGCGAGTAGAAGACGTTCAGGGAGGTCTTGGCCAGCTCGATGGAGGCCCCGGGGGCCAGCCGCCCGAAGGCGTAGACCCAGTAGGTTCGGCGGTCCTCGAGACCGTCGAATTGCGGGTTGACGGCCTGGCGCATCGAGATCGGCAGGAAGATGCGCGGCACGGAGCCGAGGCTGGTGCCGCCGAAGCCTTCGGGGGCGACGCCGATGATCGTCATGGTCTGCCCGTTGACCACGATCGGCTTGCCGACCACCGACGGATTGGAGGCCAGGCGCTGCCGCCAGAAGTTGTGCGCCAAAACCACCACGGGGTGGGCGCCGGGGGTCACGTCATCGGCCGTGCTCAGCAGGCGGCCAGCGGCCGGCTGGAGGCCCAAGACTTCGAAATAGTTGCCCGACACCATAAGCCCGGCGCTGCTCACCGTCTCGCCTTCAATGGCGATGTTGGCTCCAAAGGTGCGATGGCCTGCGATGCCCGAAAGAGCGGTCTCGGCGCCCTGCAGATCGCGGAACATCGGGTAGCTCAGGATTTTTTCCTGGCCGCCGGCGATATTCGAGGAGTTGGAGCCCGGCTTGGGGCCCGGAGCCGAGAGGTTGACCAGCTCCTGGGGTTTTTGCACCGGCAGCGGGCGCAGCAGCACTCGCTCGAAGAGCGAGAAAAGAGCGGCGGTGGCGCCAATGCCCAAAGCGAGGGAGAGAACGGCCACCCCGGTGAGCACCGGAGTCTGCCCGAGAGAGCGGACGGCGAGACGCAAATTGATCATGGAACCTTCTTTCGGCGGTCGAGCAGACGCGTGGTGCTCTCAGCTACGGAGGTGCGCCTCAAAGGTTGAGAGTCGACGGAGCCGGGACGCCCGCCCTCCCGCTCCGGCGCGGGCAGCAATACAGGCGCACAGGGGGGCGCGCCCCTCCGCAACGGACAGAAAGGGGAAGGGGTTCACGGCCGCGGAAATCCCGCCGGCGGCGCTCCAGCTGATCGAAAGCCTGCGACCCGCCCGAGGGTCGCGGCCTACTTCGACATGGCGTTCAGGAAGTCGGTGTTGGTCCGAATACGCGAAAGCTTGTCGAGCAGCAGTTCCATGGACTCCACGGGCGAGAGGGGATTGAGCACTTTGCGCAGAATCCACACTCGATGCAGCTCGGACTCGGGCATCAGAAGCTCTTCTTTTCGCGTGCCCGACTTGTTGATGTCGATCGCCGGGAAGACCCGCTTGTCCACGAGCTTGCGGTCGAGATGGATCTCGCAGTTGCCGGTGCCCTTGAACTCCTCGAAAATCACGTCGTCCATGCGCGAACCGGTGTCGATCAGCGCGGTGGCGATGATGGTCAGGGAGCCGCCCTCCTCCACGTTGCGCGCGGCGCCGAAAAAGCGCTTGGGCCGGTGCAGGGCGTTGGCGTCGATGCCGCCCGAAAGCAC
>JBCCLG010000432.1:0-5281 GCA_039027015.1 Acidobacteriota bacterium
CTCAAAAGCCGAGCCGCCAGCGTCGCGAGCAGGGCCACCATGAGCACGCGCAGCAGGCGGGTCAGCCACACGGGCGTCACCAGGAGGCGCACCGTTTGGTCGGGCAGCACGGGGCCCGACCACGACAGCTCGGCCTGACGCCAACCCCACGCGGGCTCCGCGCCGCCGGACTGAAAGACGTTCGAGGCCGCGTAGCGATCGAGGCGTCGAGGGCGCTTCGCGCCGGCCGTCTGGGGGCTGCTCGAGGCCTCCGGCCGCGCCACGTTCGAGCGGGCTTCGGGCGCCGCCTCCAGCATCTCGTCCGCGACGGACTGCGGCGCTGACTTGGTGAAAGTCTCGAAGCTCGACGCCCCGACCCGGGACCTCTCGAGCTGCGGATAGAGCGCCAGGCGCAGCTGATCGGCGACAAACGGCAGCGCCACGAGCGCCAGCAGAAGCACGGCCCCATAGCTGCAGACTCTCACCAGCCGCGTCAGGCGGCCTGTGGGCAGAGCCTGGCCGATCAGGAGCAGGCTGACCAGCACCAGCAGGACCCACAGCGGCCCGGCGGATTCGTGGTAGCTGAGCGCCAGGAAAACGATCGCCGCCGCCGCCCAGCGCCGGCCGAGCAGGCGGTCGAAGAGAAGGCCGGTGATCAGGAGCAGAAAGAGGTCGAGCAGGCTCCAGCGATCGATCCAGCTTTGGGGGCTCCGGTCGGCGCCCAAGGCGGCGAAGAGCTGCCGACCCGGCGGCAGGTGAAGCGTGACGTGGACCGACTCGAAAGTCTCGGACCAGCCGCTGACCGGCAGCGCGCCGGCGGAGGGCTCGAGTCTCGAGGTAGCCTCGAGCTGGACGCTGGGGCTGCGCAGCTCGACGCCGGTGAGACCGCCTTCAGCGCCCGACGTCACCAGCAGGGGACTGCCGCCGGCCTGGGCCCTCGAGAGGGTCAGCGGCGGCGAGACGTCGAGGCGAAAGCCGCGCACCATCTGCCCTTCGATGCGGTCGCGGGCGGTCAGGCCGCGATCGTCGAAGTCCATCCACAGCTGGCGGCGCAGGTGAAGGCGATTCGAGTCCTCGGCCATGCCGCGGCTCCTCTCCTCCACCGTCAGCGCGTCGCCGGCGCCGAGGCTGAAGGCCGGCAGCTGACCCCACTCCTGCGGCACGCGAACCTGGGACGGATCGACGGCCAGGCCGCCCACCGCCGCCGTGACGCGCAGGCGAGGATCGGCGCCGTAGCTCCAAATCTCCCGCTCCGGCCAGAGCGTTGACGCCCCCGGCAGCTCAACCCGCGAGAGCCCGGCGGTGGCGCGGGCCATGACCACCACCTGCCACTGGCCCGGGCGAAGCTGAAGGCGGACGCGGCCGTCCGTATCGAGCACCGCCTGAAGCTGCGAGCTCAGGGAAATCGGCTCGAAGCCCCGCGGCAGAACAGGCCCCAGCACCTCTTCCCTCCCCTGGCCGGACACGTCGAGGCTGAGGCGCGTCTCCAGCCGACCGGGGATGCCGTCCGAGAGGCGGCGATAAACCTCGACGGCCAGGGCGTCGGCCTCGGCGTCGTCCGCCGCGGCTCGGCCGAGCCATAGCGCCCCGGCCGAGCGCGGTAGCGGGAAAACGGCCTCGCCGTCCAGCTTCAGCTCGATGCGGCCGACGCTGGCGGGAACCGGCAGAGACTCCGGACGGCGCCGCCAGGAGAAGCCTCCGCGAATTTCGTGCACCCCCCGCTCGACAAAGAGCGCCGGCCGGCCGTCTCGGCTCACCACCGGCGCCGGGGCCCCGTCGAGCACGACGCCCGACGGCCAGTACCCCGCGCCGCCCGGCAGCGGCAGCCAGGCGTCGGCATAGGCGCGCCACCGGATCGAAAACCGACCGCCGGTGGCCGTGGCCTCCAGCTCGAGCTCGCCGGGCCACGCGCACGGGTGCCGGTCCGGAGAGCCGAACGCGCCGGCGACGTAGAACGGGCAGTCCAGATGCTCTTTGCCGTCGAGCACCCAGCCTCGCCAGGCCTCCAGCTCGGGCGGCACGGAGACCTCGTCCGCCGGAGTTTTTGAAACGATCGAAAACAGCACTAGGGCGGCCGCTAGGCCCACGCGGTAGGTCATGGAAGCTCCTTTGCTGCGCAGATGGTACCGCGCCGCCCGAGGCGCCGAGAAATCCGCTGAGGCTGTCCGGATTAGAGGCGGGAACGCGTTTAAGGGTGCAAAGAGCAGCCGCCCGTTCGCTCGAAGGACCCGCTCGATGCCGCGGGTCCGACCGCCTCGCGGGCCGCTGAGGATCACTCCCGAGGAGACGGACTATGAATTCGCACAGACCCCTTCACCGCACCCGAGGCTCTCTCTGGTTCGCGGGCCTCATCGCCCTCGGAGCCTCGCTCCTGTGGACGCCGCAGCGCCTCCAGGCCCTCACCATGCAGGTGGTGGACGCCACCGGCACGCCCCGCAAGTTCTCGGCCCACTCGCCCCAAAAGCTGTGCTTCTTTGTGGCCCTCAGCAGCTTCAACACCACCGCCGCCGCCCAGGTGACCTTCGAGGGTCCGGGCGGCGACCTCGCGACGCGGCCGGCGATCGCCGGCGGCGACGATCCGGTGTGCTTCGAGGCGCCGGCGGTGGCCGACGCCGGGCGCTGGCGCGGCTGCGAGCCGCCTCGGGACGTGATTCCCGAGGCCTACCTTATTTCGGCGAAGTACGACGCGGTCGGCGCGCCCGAGGAAGAGGCGGCGCAGGTCGGTGAGGTCGAGCCCAGCTCCTTTGTCTGGAAGGTTGAGCGCATCATCAGCGAGAAGGATCCTCGCCCCGAGGAGTGCGAGGCTTTGGACGGCGACTGGACCTGGACCTTCGCCACCGGCACCCTCGACTGCGCGCGTCTGCCGATGAAGCTCGAGCTTCCCGGGTTCTCCGACTCGGTCACCGTCGCCACCGACGGCGACGGCCTCGAAGGCCTGCGCATGGACGTCACCGGCAGCCAGAAGAGCGAGCGTATCGTGCTCGTTCGCCAAAGCAACGTGCGCCGGGGCGGCCTGGAACTGGCGGCCTGGGAGGGCCTGCAGGATATTTCCGGAATGCTCGATCAGGGCGGCGAGATCCCCGGCAAATACTCCCTGGTCGTCAAGTCTGACAGGCGCCTCGAGGGCTCCCTGACGGTCGACAAGGTCCGCATCCAGGAAGACGTCTGCTCGATCTCCTGGCCCTTCCAAGTCACCCGCTAGTGTCCTCACCGAGGAGAAGATCATGACTCAGATGAGAAGCGCCGCCGCGTCCTTAGCGCTCACGATCTCCGCTCTCGCCGGCCTCGCCTGCGCCGACGGATCCTCTGGCGCCCGGCCCGCCGAGGCCCCGCACAGCGCGGAGGCGGCGGCAGCGCCGGAGGTTGCCGCCACCTCCGACGCCAGCCATTTCGTCATCGCCGGAGACGAGTCGGCGCGGGCCGAGCCGAAGGTATCGGTCCATCTCGATCCGGGTGAGGGTGAGGGGCTCTTTAGCGACGGCGTCACACGCTACGAGGTTCGCATGCTGCCCGACCCGCTCGGCGAGGACGATCTGACCGTCTGGATTCTGAACCTGCGCGAGGACAGCCCGCCGGGCCGCCTCGAGGTGACCGATAGGCTCGACACTCCGAGCGTGGTCATCGGAGTCGGCCGCGGCTTGATCAAGGGCTACAACAGAGTTCTTTCCGGCCACCTCGAGATCGAGGAGCTGGACGAGAGCCTCACCCTGAGCCTCGAGGCCGAGCTCGAGTCCCAGGCCGCCCTCGACCGTGCGCGCCGGGGGCAGAGGATCACGGTGCGCGGCCGGGTGGTGGGCGTCAGGATTCCGCGCGAGTGACCGGATTGGCCAGGTGGGGCCGCAGGCGCTCGAGGCGCCAATTCCCGGCCGGGACCTTCCGCTCGAGCTGGCGATAAAGAGCCTCGAGGCGCCCGCGGCTCTCCTCCGCCTCTCCTTCGGCCCCCCTTTCCGCAAGATTTTTCTCGGCCAGGGTCTCGAGCAGCCGCAGGTCCGTTTCTTCGAAGTGGCGGCGATAGACGTTGAGCGCCTCCTCGAGCAGCTCGAGCGCCCTGCCAGGGCGCCCTTCATCCAGCGCCAGCCGGCCCCGGCTGAGCAGCCGGTCCGCGAGGTGCCGCTCGCTGACCTGCGCGCCCTCCGCCTCCATCTCGAGCCACCGGCGCGCCTCGCCCACGGAGCCCCGTCGACGCTCCGCCTCGCCGAGGAGCCAGCTGATGCGCAGGGTCGCCGCGTGGGAGTCCCCCAGCTGCGCCAGGAAGGTGCCTCGGGCCGAGGCGTAGATGCGCCGGGCAGAGTCGACGTCGCCCAGCTCAAGGCGCAGGGTGCCTAGGTTGATCTCGGCGGCCAGGCGCGTGAAGTCCGTTTCCGGCTCGCTCTTTCCGAGCAGCTCGGCGGCCCGGCGAATGGGCTTCTCCGCGGCCTCAAAGCGCCCTCGCTCCATGAGTAAACGCCCGAGATTGGTGAGCGTGGCAGCCTGCCCCGGATGGTCCGCCCCGAGCTTTTTTCGCTGCAGCTCCACGAGCCTTCGGTACTCGGCCTCCGCCTCGTCGAGCCGACCCGCGTCGCCGAGCGCCACCGCCAGGTTGTTGCGAATCGAGAGCGCCGTGCGCGTCTCCTCCTTCTCGGCGTCGACATAGTGGTCCACGGCGCGGCGAAGGCTTTGGATGCTGGCCTCGAGGCGGCCGAGGCGACGCTCGGCGGAGCCTACGTTCGCTAGCGTGGTGGCAAACCAGGGATCCTCGGCCCCCAGCACCTCCGTCGCGATCCCGAGCGCCTGGCGATAGGCCTCGAGGCCGGCTTCGAGATCGCCGGCGTGGGTCCGGGCGTGGCCGATCAGGTTGAGCGTCTCCATCACCTGCCGGGAGCGAGGCCCGTGGTTGCGCTCAAAAATCGCCCGGGCTCGGCCCAGGAGCTCCAGCCGCTCTTCGCTGCCGGGGGCGGTGTCCGTGTTGGCGACGCCGACTAAGGCCCAGCCGAACTGCGAGCTTTGGGCCCCGAAGTGCTCCTCGGCCTCGTCGAGGGCCAGGCGATGGAGCCGCCGGGAGTCCTCCAAGCGGCCGAGGCTGTCAAACGCCAGCGCCAGGAGCAGACGCACCCTGGCCCGGACCTGGGGGTACGGCTTTAGCTCGGCATCAATCCGCGGCTCGGCCCGCTCGAGAAGCGCGGAGAGGGAGTCATCGCCGGCCGAATCGCTGTCTATATTGGCGTCGATCAGGGTGCGCTCTAAAAAGTCGGCCGTGGCCTGGGCCTGCGCCGCCTGCTGGCGGGCTAGCTCCGCCTGCCGAACGATCAGCAGCCCGGCCACC
>JBCCLG010000433.1:0-5266 GCA_039027015.1 Acidobacteriota bacterium
GAAAGCCGGTCGTGAGGTAGATCGTCGCCGGGACCGCGGCCTCCCGCAGCACGGGCCAGGCCCCGAGATAGTTGTTGAGATAGCCGTCGTCGAAGGTGATCGCCAGCACATCGCCTTGGAGGCTGCCGGCCTCGAGCCGCGCCGCGGCCTCGGCGACGGTGAGAATTTCGAACCTCGAGGCCAGCCAGCGCACGTGCCGGCGAAAGCGTCGCTGGCTGATGGTGCCCTCGCGCTCCCGATCGCCGGGATCGACGCCGTGGTACTCCAAAATGAAGACCCGATAGTCGCCCCGCCGTCGTCGGCTGGCGGCCAGCAGCCGGGTGAGTCCGAGGAGCGAGGCCGCCAGGGCGACGGCCCGCGCCGCCAGGCGTCGGGGCGTCAGCGGCTGACTCAACGGCCGGCGCCCCGGCGCCTGGCGGCGCGCTCGCACGCCGCCACCACCGTGCGGGCGTTGTCGCGCCACGAGAGGCTCTCGTGGGCCCTCGCCGCCGCCGCCCGGCCAAGCTCAACTCTCCGTTCAGGGTCATCGACGAGGGCGATCACGGCCTCGACCAGGGCGTCGAGATTGCCGGGCTCAAACAAAATACCGTGGACGCCGTCGTCGATCAGGTCGCGAAGGGGACCGTAGGCCGGGGCGACGATCGCTTTGCCGGCGGCCATCCACTCGATGACCTTGAGCGGGCACTGGTAGGACGCGGCCTCGGCCAGAACGCCGATATCGAGGCTCGCGACCAGGTGGGGTACCCGCTGATGCTCAACCCGGCCGGTGAAGACCAGGCGCTCGCTCGGCACATCTGCGGAGCGCCGCACGTCCTCAGCTCCTGGCCCGGATCCGACCATCATGAAGCGGGTGCGCGGCCGCCTGGCGCCAACCCGGCGAACCAGCGAGCCGAGAAAGTCAAGGGCGTGCCACTTTTGAAAAGACCCCACGTAGCCGATCCAGGGCGCGCCCGGTTCCTTGGGAAATTCGGCGTCGGGCGCTACCCGGGGCGTAAAGAGGTCCACGTCCGCACCGTTGACGGCCACGGTGATCTTGTCGGGGTCGATCCCCAGCCGCTCGATGTAATAGTCCTTGAGCGCCGTGGAGACGACCACGATGGCGTCGGCCGCGCGCAGTTTATAGGCGCCGACGCGCCGCCGGAGGGTCGTCCAGTGGACGTAGCGGTCGATATAGCGCGTAAGCTCCTCGGTGGGAGCGTTGACCTCGAGCACCAGCGGAATCTCGAGATGGCGGGCCACGGGCACGCAGGACGCCGCCAGCCCCTGGCTCCTGACCAGCAGCACGTCCGGTGGATCCGGGGCGAGCAGGGCCTTTTCTCGGCGCACGTAGCGCAGGTTCCAATACGCCTCCTTGGGATCGTGGAGGTAGCGGCTGAACCGGCTCTTGAGGGCCTGCCGGACTTTGAGGGCCATCGAAGAGGCCTTCTGAGGGCCGCCCGCTGCGAGCGGCGGCGGGGCGAGATTCATCGCGTGCACGTCGACCCTATGACCGAGCTGCCGGGCGGCCGCGGCGAATTGCTCGACGTGCAGCAGGGCGGTGGATCTGCCGTAGAGGTAGTGCAGATAGGCGAGGTGCAACGGACGCTCCCGGGGCCCTTCACTCGGGCCACGACATGAAAGATTGAGCCAAGACTTTCAGACAAAGTATCTGTCAGGGCTCCCGGGCGATCAAGCGGCGTGGCTGCTTCGAGGCGCGCCCGAGCGGTTATCCTTCGGTCATGGGAGGTTCGAGTCCACCGGTTAGCGAGGGAGGTCGCGCGGCGCCCAGGGGGAGGCCCCGACGCGTGGTGCCTGTGTCGATCGCTCCTCCCCGGGCCGCCGGTGCCGGGCCGGACGCAGGCGCCGCCGGCGGCGCCGTGATCACGGCCTTGGGAGACCTGATGCTGGCGGGCGAGTGGGACGAGGTCTCGGCCGCCGGCGGGCGGCAGGCCATGGCCGAGGCCCTCGAGCCCCTGGGCAGCTTGTGCCGCTTCTCGGACTGCGTTTTCGCCAATCTCGAGGCGACCGCGCCGGGCGACGGAGAGACCATCGTCAAGGAGCCTCGCCTGGTCGGCAGCCCGGAGACGCTGTCGGCCGCCCTCGAGGCCCTGGAGGTCGATTTGGTCAGCCTGGCCAACAATCACACCTTCGACGCTCTGCTGTCGGGCTATCAAGAGACGCTCGACCTGCTGGCGAGCGGGGGAGTTCTGGCCCTCGGCGCGGGCCTCGACGCCGAGAGCGCGGCCGAGGCCCGCGTGATGACCCTCGGCGGGCTGCGATTCGGCTGGCTGGCCTACAACCATCGCGAGACGCGGCCGTCGCATACCGCGGCCGAGGAGAGCTACGGCGTCAACGATTTCACGCCCGAGCGCTCCCTCGGCGAGATCGCCGAGCTTGCTCAGCAGGTCGACCACGTGGTGGTCTCCCTCCACTGGGGCGTTGAGTATTGCCACGTGCCGTCGCCCGCGAGCGTCGAGACGGCCCGGCGGCTGATCGACGCGGGAGCGCGGCTGGTGATCGGTCATCACGCCCACGTTGTGCAGGGCGTCGAGGCCTATGGGGAAGGGGTGATCGCCTACAACCTGGGAAACGCCCTGACCACCGACCTCGAGATCGGCGGCCGCCTCGCCATCCACCAGGCGGCCAAGAACCGCAGCTCCTTCGCCCTGCGCGCGACCTTCGGCCCGGAGCGCCTGGAGCGCTGCGAGCTGCTGCCCTTTTACGCGGCTCGCGGGCGCATCGATCTCGAAAGCCCGGTGCCGGCGCGGCTGCTCCGGAGGGCCAATCGGAGGCTTGCGGCCGGCATCAGCGAGCGCCGGTGGCGGCGCATTCGCCTGGTGGAGGATGTGGTGCTGCGGACGCTCAAGAAGCTGCATCCGCGAGTGGTCGGCAGCGTGCGTCCGCACCACTTCGTCAAGTTTTTCAAGAATCTTCGCGGCGCCGCGGGCGGCAGCGGGCCGGCGGCCTGAGCCTCGCGATCAATCGAGGCGCGCGAGCACCGAGAGGCCGGTGCGCAGGCCCACCGCCGAGGCCGCCCTCATGCCGGCGCGGTGCACCCAGTCGGGGAAAGGTTTATCGGTCCCCAGGATCCTGTAGAGCCTCGCCCCCTGCTGCACCTCGAGCACCCGAAAGCCGGCGTCTTCAAACATGCGCGGCAGGCTCTTGGCGCTGAAGTAAAAGAGGTGAGAGTCGTCCATCACGGCGCCCTTCTTGAGGCGCTCCTTGATGTGGGTGAGGTTCGGCAGCTCGATGAGCACCAGAGCCGGGCGTTTGAGGTGACGCTTGAGCTCGAGCAGGGTCCCCCGGGGATCGACCAGATGCTCGAAGACCTGGGAGCTGATCACGACGTCGAAGGATTGGTCTTTAAAGTCCTCGTCGGTGATCAGGCCCTGGTAGACGTCGAAGCCGTGGGTCTTGACCACGTGGGCCACCAGGTCTTTCGAGAGCTCGAGGCCCATCACCGCGTACCCTGCCCTGTGCGCTTCCACCATGAAGCCGCCGGCGCCGCAGCCGAAATCGAGCAGGCGGCGCCGCGAGGAGTCGGGTAAGTGACGCTCGAGGGCCCGCATCATGAAGCGGTAGTGCAGCTGATTGCGCGGATAGAGACGCTTCGATTTCTCGGGCATCGGCGTCTCTTCATATTTCTTCTCGCGGTATTGGCTCGGCAGCCTAGGGTTGCGAAAGACCACCCCGCATCGAGGGCAGCGCTCGTAGCGGATGAACTCCGACTCGTTGAACAGCGAGGGCACGCGGCAATAGTGATGGAGCGCGGTTTCGTCGCACACCGGGCAGGCGTGCAGATATTCGAGCAGGGAGGCGCGGACTCCGGCGGCGCTGTCGAACGCCTCGGGCATGCTGAGAATATTTTCGGTCATTGGGAACTCCACAAAAAATAGAACCGGCCGATGATACCTCTCAGCCGGCGTCGAAAACCTGCGCGAAGAGGCGCTCATGGTGGTCGATCATGCCCGCGAGGCTGAAGGCCTCTGCGATCCGGCGCTGGGCACCCTCGGCGAGATCGCGGATCTCGGCGCGGTGGGCCGACGCTCTCTCGAGCGCATCCGCCAGGGCCTCGGGGTCTTCAGGAGGCAGCATCCACCCCGAGGCGCCCTCTTCGAGAATATCCGGCACGCCGCCCACCCGGGTTGCGATCGGCGCGCAGCCGCACGCCATGGCCTCGAGCATGGCGTTGGGGGAGCCCTCGGCCCGCGACGTCAAAGCGTAGACGTCGCACGCGGAGTAGAGGCTCTGTAGACCCGCCGGATCCAGGCGGCCGACCAGGCGGACGGTGCGCGACGCTTTCTCCGCCTGGATCAGGGTCGCCAGGCGCTCCTTCTCGGCGCCGTCTCCGGCGATCAGAAGGCGTAGGGGCAGGTCCGGGCGCCGTTTGCGCACCGCAGAGACCGCTCGGATCAGGTGATAAAAGCCCTTGACCGGCATGAGTCTGCCGGCCGCTCCGATCACCAGAGCCCCCGGCGGCAGGTCCCAGCGCTGGCGCTCCGCCGACCTGTCGAGCGGATACCAGCGCGCCAGATCGACGCCGTTACGCACCACGGTGATCCGATTCTCCGGATAGCGCTCGGTGGCGAGAATCTCCTCCTTGACGGCGGGGGAGACGGCGATCGTGTGCCGGTGCAGCCCGCGGGTGAGCTGAACCGCCTTCACCATGGCCCTCTGCCCTGCCGGGTTGAGGCTGCGCTGGCCGCAGATCGAGGGCGGCCGCCGGCGTGAAAACCTGGCCGCCAGAGCCGCGAGAACGTTGGCGCGATAGAGCAGGCCGACCACGCCGTCGATCGAGCGCTCGTCGATCTGCCGACCGAGCGCCCGGACGGCGCGCGCCGCTTCAAGGGGCCGGGTCCCCCGGGCCATGCCCAGAGAGAAGACCTCGACGCCCTCGGCCTCCGCCATGCGGCGCCCCACGCGGCCCGTCGGGCGCAGAGAGCACACCACCGGCGTTGCCGAGCCCCGCGCGGCGAGTCCCTCGGCCAGCTGCCGAAGGTAGGTCTCCGTACCGCCATAATCGCTGGTGGTGATTGCGAAGAGAATCTTCATGTCGGCGCGGCGGAGCTCGGCGTCAGAAGCTGGCGATACAGGCTCTCGTACTCGGCCGCCATGCGTCGGGCGGTGAAGTCCCTGAGAAAGCGCTCGCGGGCGGCCTCTCCGAGGCGCCGTCGCAGGCCGGCATCCGACACCGCTCGGGTCAGCTCTTTCGCTAAACCGGTCACGTCTTCGGCGTCCACCAAAAGGGCCTCTTTCTCGGAGTCCACGGCCTCGGGAATGCCGCCGA
>JBCCLG010000434.1:0-5265 GCA_039027015.1 Acidobacteriota bacterium
AAGGACATCATGCGCGAGCTGATGCTGTCCTTCGCGACGCGTAAAAAGCCCCCCGCGCCCCCGGGACCGGCGGCGTCCTGAACCCGCGCTGGTAGACGTCCCGCCGAGGCGGCCCTCGGGGCGTTGCCCGGCCTCCTCTGCGCCGGAAACGCCGGAGTTCACAGCCTGGCTTGGGGGTGCCTTTGCTGCCCGATGGGAGCGTCAGGCCGATAAAGATCGGACAAAGACCGCGCAAATTGAAAATCAATATCTTCGGCCTCTGGACCATCGAAATATTTTATTCATTGGCAAGAGCGCATGCGTCAATTCCTCCTCTCCGGCCCGATGAACACATTCACCGCGCGGGAATACATCGACCGTCAAGGCGCCTGACAGATCTGCCCTTTTGCGGGACTCAGAGCCCGGCGCCGCGCTCCCCCATAGGCCCGCCGCAAACCCGGCGCGCTCAGATTCCCCGAAACCGGCCCTCACAACCGAGTCCGCGGTGCGGCGAGCTGCGCGCGCGCCCGAACCGCCCGCCCACTCTACGATCGGTTTTGGGTCCGCAACCTGTCAAAAAGGCCCCCGCCCGCGGCCGACGCGCCTTCGGGACCGTGCTACGCTTCTCAGATTCTCCCGATGGCCCGCTCTCTTCCCCCCTCTACCGGCACAGCCTCCGAGGCTTCAGCGCCCAAAGCCCTTCAGGTTTCTCAAGAGCCTGGACGCCGGAGCGCGCCCGCGGACGAGCCGAATTCAGACACGCGCACCTACGAGCTCGTCCCGCCCCCTCGACCCGCGACCCGGGACACCGCCGAGGACGCTCGATCTTCTAGCGCTGGAGCGAATGAGGGAGCGGCGGACGCGCGACGGCCCGGGGCCAAGCAGTCCGGGGCGGGGCAGTCCGGGGCGGGGCAGTCCGGCGCGAGGCAGTCTGGCGCGAGGCGGCGCTCGGGATCGGCGGTGCCGATTCTGGACGCTGGCCACACCCTCGCCGACCGCTTCAAGGTGGTCCGCTTCCTGGGCAGCGGCGGCATGGGGGAAGTCTTCCAGGCCGACGATTTGATTCTCGGCGACCAGGTGGCGCTCAAGGTTTTTCGCAGCCAGGGCACCGCCTCGGCCGAGGAAATGCGGCGTTTGCGCAAGGAGGTGCAGCTCGCCCGGCGGGTCACCCACCGCAACGTCTGCCGCATCTTCGATCTGATCCAGCATCGAGACCCTCGCTCGGGGGCCATGCTGGATCTGATCAGCATGGAGCTGCTGGCCGGCGAGACCCTGCAGGATCTCATCCAGCGCCGGCGCCGCCTCAGGCAGAACGAGGCCCTTCCCATCGCCCGACAAATCGCCCGGGGCCTGAACGCGGCCCACTCCCTCGGCATCATCCACAGGGACCTGAAGCCCGCCAACATCATGCTGGTGGAGGAGCCCGGCGGCACCCGCGCGGTGATCACCGACTTCGGGCTCGCCCACTTACTGGACACCGAGGAGGACGACGGCGCGCGCACCACCCACGCCCGGGTCGTGGGCACCCCCGCCTACATGGCGCCTGAGCAGGTCACCCGCGAGACGACTTCAGCGGCCACCGACGTCTACACGCTGGGGATCGTCATCTACGAGATGTTGACCGGCCGCCTGCCGTTCTCGGGCGAATCGCCTTGGCTGCTGGCGATCAATCGCGTGACCGGTCGGCCGACTCCGATCCGAGACTTGAGGCCCGGCCTCGACCCGGTTTTGGTGGAGACCCTCGAGACCTGCCTGCGGCGCGATCCGGACGACCGCTACGCTTCGGTCCACGAGGTGCTCACCGCCCTCGATCGCGGGGACGAAGGCTGGAACGTCTACGGCACCAAGAGCTCGGATGTTCTGACCTCCGGAGTGCCGGTTGTGACCCCGGAAGAGGAGGCCCGGGCCGAGGCCCGAAGCTCGCGGCGGGAAACCCACGAGACGCGCGAGTTCGGCCCGAGCTCGCCGGCCGAGAATGGCCCCGGGAAGCGCGGCGACGCGGCGATGCGGGAGAGCCGAGCGGGCCTGGACTCCTCCGCCCGGCCCCTCGACGCCCCCGAAACGCCCGGAGGCCGCCTCTCCAAGCCACGGCCCGAGGGTTCCTGGATCCGGGAGGAGCTGGACCGCCGCGGCTCCTCCTCCTACAGGCTCTGGCCCTTCGTTCTGCTGGTCGCCGCGGGGCTGGCGATTTTCTGGAATGGAAAGGCGCCGGACCGCGGCAGCGAAGTGGCCCAGGAGGCCACGGCGCCCCTCTCCGATCAGCCCGTGACCCTGGCGCCGATCGAGACTTCCCTTCTGGGCTATCCGGGCCTCGAGGCAGACGCCGCCGGACCGAGACCCGAGGTGGCCGAGGCGCGCAGTCGAGCCTTGAGGCGAGCCGAGGCGCTGCTCGAGCGCTTCGAGGGCGCTCGGGCCGAAGACGTTCTGATGCGCGCGATCGACGGACACGGCAGCGACCCGCTGCTGCTCACCCGGCTGGCCGAGGCCCACTGGCGCACCGGGCGCGAGGCCGCGGCGCGGCGGGCGATCCGCGAGGCCCTCGAAGACTCGGCGCAGCTGCCCACCCATCAGCGGCGGGCGATCGAGGGCTTCCACGCCGCCTTCCACGGCGAATGGCGAGAAGCGCGACATCTTTTCAAGTCTCTTTACCTCACCGAAGGGGACTTCTCCCTCGGTCTTTGGGTCCTCGAGGCGCGCAATATGGAGGGCGTCAAGGAGGCCGTCCCCAAATTGATGGAGTCCCTCGAGGCCCAGCTCGAGGAGGGCCAGAGGAGCCTGCGCTTCGACTTCTTCCGCCTCCGGGAGCGCTGGATCAAGCGCGATAGCGAAGGGGCTCTCGCCCTCGCCCGAAGCATTGTCGAGGTGGCGCGCGCCAACGACTTTGCGCAGGTCGAGGTGCGCGGCCTGCTCGCCCTGCACTCCGTACTGCGCTCGCTCGGCGAACAGGACGAAGGACGCCGCGTGCTCATCGCTCTCGTCAAACGCGCCCAGGATCTGGGGCCCAAGGCGCGGGCCGACGCCATGACGCGCCAGGGGTGGCACCTGAACTTTCTCGGCCACGAGCACGAGGCGAGGGTCGAGATCTCGAAGGCCCGCACCATCTACGAGCAGCTCGGCTCCGACGTCGGCCTGTGCAAGGCCTCGAGCCCGCTGTCGATCATGCGCAGCCTGACCCTCGAGGAGCAAATCGAGATCTTCGAGACCAGCCTCGAAAGCTGCCGCCAGGCGGGCATGCGGTCCAGGATCGCGGACCATTACCAGGATCTGGGCCGGTTTTGGCGAGATTTGGGGGACTTCCAGCGCAGCGCCGGGTATCTCCGCGAAGGCGCCGACCTGCTCGAAGAGCTGGACAGCCCTCACGCTTTGGCGCTCAATCGGGTCAGCCTCGCGGTGCTGCTCTCTTTCATGGGCCGGCTCGACGAATCGAGAGCCTACCTCGAGAGCGCCGCGGAGCAGTTCCGCCAAACCCAATCGAAGCCGAGCCTGCGGCTGGCGAGCCTGGTCTCCGCCGAGGTCGCCCTCTGGGCCGGCGATATGTCGGCAGCCGCCAGGCACATCGAGAGCACCGAAGCTCTCGAGCCGGCGGGCGCTCAAATGCTGGAGCTTTACCTGCTGCGCACGCTCTACGCCTACGAGGCGTGGGATCTCGAAAGCCTCGACGCCTCCCTGCACCGCATTCGGGAGTATTCACGCACCCTCGGCGTCCACGAGATCGAGCACATCGCCGCCGGCATCAAGGCGAGCAGCTTCTCCTCCCTCGGCAACTTCAGGCGCGGCGTCGAGCTGCTCACGCCCTACGGCGGCGCCAGCGACTTCGGCGGTCGCCTCGCCCTCGACCATCTCGCTCTCGGCGAGCTCGACCATGCCCGGGCGATTTCGGAGGAATACTCGGCCTGGACCCGCGATAAGAAACAGCAGGGCATCCTGTGGTTCGCGGAGATCGTGGACGCCACCATCGACAGCGCCGAAGATTCGTCGAGTGCCGAGGAGGCCGCCCGACGGCTCGAGAAGGTCGAGCGCGAGGCGCGGGATACGGGGTTTCTCATCGTGGCCCTCGAGGCCGCCCTGGCCCGGGCGCGGGTGAGCGAAGACGAGGCGCTGCTGAGAGAGGTCCGCGACGAGGCGGCTTCCCACGGCCTCGACCGCATCGCCCACGTCGCGGGCGAGCTCCGAAAAGACCTCGGCTCGGGACGCCGGATCCTCGGGTGACGCGGGGCCACGGCCGACGAGGCAGCCTAGGGGTTAGTAAGATCCGCCGAGCCCAGGGACTCGAGCGCTCGCCGGCAGGGCTCCGCGTGCTCGGACCGGGCGGACTCAAGGCGCGGCAGCGCCCTCCGGAAGGCCTCTTCAGCGCCTGCCGGATCGGCCAGCAGCCGCAGCCGCACCAGGCCCAGGTTGAGCCAGCCTAGGCCGGAGTCCTCCTCGCCGATCCCGGGCATTTTGGCGGCCTCCTCGAGCAGCGCCGCGCTCTCGAGCGCCGCCTCGCGGGCGCCCTGCGGCCCTGGGGAGGAGGATGCCCTGGCCCGGGCCTGCACCGCGGCCGCCAGCGAGCGCAGCAGGGCGGCGCGCTCGGGACCCTCCGGCCGATCGACCCAAAGGGCCCGCAGGCGCTTCTCGGCCGACGGCGCCTCGCCGAGCTGCATCTCGCAGCGGGCGGCCTGCCGCGCCGCCTCGAGGGCGGCGCGATCTTCGCCGAAGGCGCGGAATCGCGACTCGGCCTCGAGAAAGAGGGGCAGCGACTCCCGCCATCGCCCCACGCCGGCCAGAATCTGCGCCCGATCGCCGAGAAGACGCCCGCGCTCGAGCTCGCCGGCGGCGGCGAGATCCAGGGCGTCGAGCAGCTCGAGGGCCTCTTCCACCAGGCCGAGCTCGAAGAGGCCCATCGGGTGAAGAGGGCTTTCGCCCTCAAGGTCGGCGCCCTCAACCGCTCTCTCGGCGCCCTCGAAGAGCCCCGACGCCATTTGCTCGAGCACGGCCTCAAGGGCCGGGTCCCCGCCGGCGGGCGGCGCCGAGGACGCCTCCCGGCGGCGCCTCAAGGCGGCCAGCCGAGCCTCACGCCACCGCCCCTGCTGACCGAGCACCAGCGCCAGGTAGGTGGCGGCCACCGCCCGCGCCTCCGGCGGTGACCCGGCGCCCTCTCGCAGGCATCGGGCGGCGCAGCGCAGGGCGGCGTCCCGGCGACCGGCGCGAAAGTGAAGGCGCGCCAGCTCCGCATGGCTGCGGCCGCGAATCGCGGCCGCGGCCGCCGCGGCGACCCCGCCATCCTCCGCCCCCCCCCGCGCCTGG
>JBCCLG010000435.1:0-5260 GCA_039027015.1 Acidobacteriota bacterium
CGAGCGTCAGGGTCTGACTCGCCGAGGTAGTAGCGACCTGGCCGCCCGGCCTCTCGAAGCTGCCCGAGCCGCTGTAGCCGGAGAGCATCCCGAAGCGCGGATCCGGACGCTGGCTCTGGCGGGCGACCGAGCCGTCGGGCAGGGTGGTGGTGGCCGCGCCGTCACCCGAGATTCGAGTGCGGACCGTGGTGCCGTTGGCCAAGACCTTTTCGCGCAGGTGCTCGCGGCTGCGCAGGCGCCGGACGCGGTTGCGCTCGGTGACCAGCTCGGCCGTTTGGTGCCTGACCTCGTAGTTCGGCTGGCCCGAGCTGCCCTGGCGGCGGAAGCGGGTGAAGCCGTTCGCGGCGTCGTTGGCGCGCAGCAGTCGACCTTTGCCGTCGTACTCGTAGGTTTTGGCGTCGGTGTAGCCCTCGTCGAGCACGCGGGGATCTTCGTAGCGGGTCATGAGGCCGGCCACGTATTCGAAGCCGTGGGTCTCGCCCGCCGGGTTGGCGACGCTCGCCAGGTAGCCGTTCGAGTCCATGGTGAGCGCGGTGCTCTGGCCGAAGGGCCCGACGATCGCCTCGGCGTCGCCGGCCTCGTCGCGCTCCACGGTGGTGGTCAGGCTGTCGGCGTCGGTGAGGGTGAGAAGCCGACCCTCCTCGTCATAGCCGAAGGTGTAGAGCGTGGTGCCGGTGAGTCCGTGGATGGTGCGCAGGTGGCGCCCGTCGGCGTCGAAGACGTAGACCTCGCCGCCCCCGGGTGAGGGCACCAGAATCTCGTTCTCGAGGTAGCCGTCGAGGGTCAGGCCCACCTGGTAGACCGTGCTGCCGGCGAGCAGGTAGAGATCGCCGTCGGTCGCCTGGGCGACGCTCGAGAGGCCCGAGAGCGAGGCGGCGAGCGCCGGCTCGCCCTCGAGGGGCGTTCCCGTTTCGCCGTTGCCGGCGGAGGAGTAGAGGCGACCGTCGGAGTCAACCCGCCGCAGCAGGCGGTTGCCGCTGTCGGCAAAGTAGACGCGGCCGTCGCGATTGACGAAGAGGCCCGTGGGGAATTCGAGATCGGCTTCGGTGGCCAGCTCGCCGCTGCCCGAGCTTCCCGCGCTGCCGGTGCCTGCCGTCACCACCAGGTCGCCGTCGACCTCGAGGGAGAAGAGGCGGTGTGAGCTCGGATCGGTGAAGTAAACCTGCCCGTTGGGGCCGAGGGCGAGGCTGTCGATGGCGGACGGCAGGTCCTGGGGTTCTCCCCCGCCTTCGCCGCCTCCCTCGCCCTCGCCTTCGCCGTCTTCGCCTCGGATCGGACCCGATCCGTTCGGGGCCGCCGCGAAGTCGGGGTCGCGGAAGAGGGTGAATCCACCCTCACCTCCGCCTTCGCCGCCTCCCTCGCCACCTCCGCCTCCGCCGCTGCCCGCCAGCTCGACTTCGGTCGACAGGATGCCGTCGGTCGCCACCAGCTGCAGGCCGCGGGACGAGGCGATGAAGATCGCGCCGTCGGACCTCGCGGCGACGTCCGTCAGCCCGATGAGGGTCCTTTCGGTGGAGAGCTCGCCGTCGGTGAAGCGCGCCGAGCCGGCGGAGAATCCGGGGTCGCCCTGGCTGCCCGAGTCGCACAGGCCCGCCACGGTGTCGAGCAGGCCGGTCGCCGCGCTCACCCGGCGCACGCACCCCAGCTCTCGGTCGGCGATGTAGACGTCACCGTTCGCCCGAACTCCCAGGCCGAAGGGGCGCAGCAGCTGCGCGGAGGTCGCGGGGTCGCCTTCGCCGCACTGGTCGAGGGGGTCAAAATCGGGGTCGTCCCCCTGCTCGGTGCTGCACGGCGTGCCGTCGCCGGCGAAGGGACGCACCGCGCCGTCGCGGTCGACGGCCCACACCCTGCGCGCCGGCGGGTCGGCCACGTAGAGCGTGCCGTCGGGGCCCAGGGCGAGATCCGTCGCGCCCACGAAGCCGCGGGCGTAGCGGCGGATCGACGGCCCGATCTGCCACGCCGACTGTTCGTTGCCGTCGCCGCGGTAGACCGTGCGCCCGGTCGGGTCATAGGCGTGGTGCATGTCGAGGCCGAAGCCGCCGAGCTGCTGGCCGCGGGAGTCCCAGCCGCCGAGCTGGATCTTGAGCACCTGATCCCACGATTGGGCGGTGTCGCGCCACAGGGTGACCCGGCCGCCCTCGCGGGTGCGGGTGGTGGTGAAAGAGCCTTCCGGGTAGCGCGACCAGCTCGACTCGAAGCCGCGCCGCGAGCTGCGGTACTCGAGATCGTAGGTGTAGCCGCGCCGGATGCGCACGGTCTGCGCGCCGATCAGCTGGCGGCCGAAGGCGTCCTCGCCCGCCAGGTCCAGCTCCCAAACCTGGTCGGGTTCGGGCGCGAAGGAGCGGGTGAGTCGAGTGCCCGCGAGGGTCACCTCGACCTCCACCGAGAGCACGGTGGACGGCACGCTCTCGCCGGTGACCGGGATGCGCAGGGCGAGGTCGGCCGTGCGGCCCGGCACCCGCTCGGTGGTGTACCAAAGCTCCACGGGCGCGCCGACCAGCGGCACGCGCTGGCGCATGGACTGGCTCTCGCAGGCGATGATGGAGCCGGCGACGGATTCAGAGCAGGGGTCGTCCTCGGAGTCTTCCTCCTCGTCGTGGGCGTCGTCGTCGGGATCGCCGCCTCCTCCGCCGCCTCCACCTCCTCCTCCTCCTCCGCCTCCTCCTCCGCCTCCGCCGCCGCCACCGCCGCCTCCACCTCCTCCGCCGCCGCCACCGCCACCGCCGCCGCCGCCTCCGTCAGCGGGCGGATCGGCGGGCTCGTCCGGGGGCGCCGCGGCGGGCGGCGGGCCGAAGGGCCAGTTGTAGTCCCAGGGCGAGAAGTGGGGAATCTCCACCCGCCAGAGGGTCGTTCCGGCTTCGTAGAGCGAAGCTAAAACGGTGCGCTCTTCCTCGGTGATGCCGGCGGCGAGGAGCGCTCCGGCGCTCGAGGGCGAGCCGGAGCCCGCGAGATCGATCTCCGCGCGTCCCTCGCCGTCGGCGCTCAGGATCTCGAGCACCACGCCGTTGGGGTATCCGACCCATCTGCCGGTCTCGCGGTCGTAGTTGCCCACCGGCACCGGCTCGCCGACGGGAAAGTCGAGGAAGTTCTCTACGTAGGAGAGCACCGGCGACGAGAAGTCGACCCGGCGCGCGCCCGAGGCCCGCGCTTCGTCGACGCTCAGCTCCACGGCGTACGTGTAGCCGACGTTGGCGGGAAGGCTGGCCGGCATGGCGCTGGGGCCGTCCGCGCCGACGGTGTACTCGGTGGCGCGCACCTCGAGGCTCGCGAGGGGCGTTTCCGCGCCGTCCGCGCCCACCAGCGTGGCGCGGACGCCGGCGGGAAAGAGCACGGTGGCGGTGCGGGTGCCGTCGCCGTCGGTCTGCGCGGTGCCGCGGGCAACCTGCATGGCCGGCGCGTCGCTCACAACGGTGGTCACCCGGGAATCGAGGGCGGTCAGCACGACGTCGTCGATCACCACGGACTCCCGCCAGGGCACCTCGACCTCGCGCTGCACGGGCAGGAAGTCGGCGCGCTCGATGTCGAGCACCACGGCGCCGCCGCCGTTGACCACCAGGTCGAAGGCGCCGTCGAGCCTGGTGCGGGTGGCGCCGAGCTCCGGAGCGCCGAGTACGCGCACCACGACCCCGGGCACCGCCGCGCCCGCGCGGTCGCGCACCCGTCCGCGGATCCAGCCGATGCGCCGGCCATCGATCGCGTCGGGCTCAACGCCCCGCTGCACCGGATCGGGGCCGCTCCACAGGAACTCGAGGGCGTCGTCCATCCGGGTGGCGATCGTCGGATCGAGCGGCGGCGCCACGGCTGTGGGGTCGGGCACCAGGTCGAAGGGCGCCGGAATCGAGACCGGGGCGCTCGCGTTCTCCGCGCCGTCGACCACCTCGAAGGTGAGAATGTCGCGCTCTTCGCCGGCCAGCGAGGCGAGGAAGGAGCCGTCGGCCTGGGCCACGACCTCCAGGGTCTCGCCGGTCCGCCCGTTGGTGATGCGCACCCGCGCCGCGGCCTCGACGCTCGAAGCGCCGGCCTCGATCACCAGCTGGCCGGCCTCGAGCCTGATCGCGAGGTCGCTGAGGCTGAGAGCCTCGGGGGCGAGGGTGTCGCGCACCGCGGTCCGCTCGACGAGCGCCGAGTTGCCCGCCGCGTCCTCGGCGGTCCACTCGAAGAGGTTGACCCCCTCGTTCTCGAGGTCCAGCCGGGCGGTGAAGGTCAGCGTCTCGGGGTCAAGAGGGACGACGCCGCCGTTCACCCTCACCCTCGAGCTCTCCGTAACCCTCCCCGTGAAGGTGATCTCGAGCGCCGAGGTGAGAAGGCCGTCCGCGGGCGTCAGGATCTCGAGCGCGGGCACCACCGTATCGACCTCGAAAGTCACCGACCGCTGGCGCGAGACGTTGCCGAGAAGGTCCTCGACCGTCGCCTCGAGGGTCACCGGGCCTTCGGCGAAGGGCTCGGCGGGAACGCAGGTCGCCTCGGCGGGGCCGGTTTGGCAGGTCATGGCGAGCGCTACGCCGCCCGAGCTCCAGCTGAGGGACGCGGCGTCTACGCCCGCCCCGGTGGGCGAGTCGTAGGCCACGAGGATCGGCGGCGAAGCGTTCGAGACGGCGTCGCCCTCCGTGGGCGAGAGAATCTGAAGATCCACCGGAGGCACGGTCGAGCTCCAGGCGGCGGTGGTGCGGCTCTCAAAGTCATCGGCGAAGATCTCGGGCAGGCCTCGCACCACGCGAACCCGCTCCTCGCCGAGCCCCTCGATCCAGCTGATCCACGCTCCGCCGACCCGCGAGATTCCGAGCTCGAGGCCGCCGAGGATCTCGCCGCGAGCCGAGTGGGGCGGGATCTCGTGGATTTCCCCGCTGCCGACGTGGCCGGCGCGCAGGGCGCCCGCGGCGTCGAGCCAGGCGACCGCGGCGATCTCGCCCTGCCGGTCGACGGCGGCGGTGAAGGCTCTCGCGGTCGAGCTCAGCTCGGCGTCGAGCCGGCCGAGATCCCCGATCCCGGCCTCGCTCCCGAGCAGGCGCGCCGGATCGCGCAGCAGCGCGGCCGCCTCGCTCGGGGCGGCGGGTCTCGGTCCTCCCAGGGTCTCGAGCGCGGGTCCGAACGTCCTCAGGCTCTGGGCATAGACCTCGCCGGCTTCGCTCCACACCAGGCGAGCGGCGCCTTCGCTCGCGGCGCGCAGCGCGATCTCGCCATCGGCCGCTTCGGAGATCAGGAGAGGCGAAGCCGCGCCCTCAGACCGGCTGACCCACAGCCCGCTGTCCTCCCGCCAGGC
>JBCCLG010000436.1:0-5258 GCA_039027015.1 Acidobacteriota bacterium
GCTGCGTCGCCCGGTGCTCTCCTCTCGGCCCCATCAGAACTCGCGCAGCCAACCGACTCCATGCCGAAGTTCCCCAAGGGGGTGAACCCTTCGCCACGCTGAGGCCTCCGAATTCCAGCGACCGGAGCCCGAAGCGATAAGGAGCCGGGGGCTCTTCTCTCGGCCCCCGAAGCTTGTCTGAGCGGTGCGGTCTCATCTCTGGAGGCGGATCTCGGCACAAGGCGGAAGACGCTGCGGGAGGCTCGCTGGAATTCGGAGGCCTCAGCGTGGCGAAGGGTTCACCCCCTTGGGGAACTTCGGCATGGAGTCGGTTGGCTGCGCGAGTTCTGAGGGGGCCGAGAGGAGAGCACCGGGCGACGCAGCGTAGGGCGGCACTCTGCAGCGATCCCCACCGAGCAGCGATCCCCACCGAGCAGCGATCCTACCGAGCAGCAGTCCTAACCCAGCAGGAATCCGCACCCGAACAAGAAAGCCGATCCGTGCACAAGGCCTTCTCAAAACCCGCAATCCCCTGCACAATCAAGCCCATGAGCAGCAGCGAGCAGAACGCTGAGACCCTCGACCTCCCGATCGCGGTGGTCGGCGGCGGAATCGCGGGCCTCACCGCGGCGTTTCGGCTGCGGCAGGCGGGCCGGAGCGTGCGCCTGCTCGAAGCCTCCTCGCGGCTGGGCGGAACCATCGCGAGTCAGCGTCAGGACGGCTTCCTGTTCGAGCACGGACCGACCACCGTGCCCTCGTCCGCTCCGAGTCTGGCCCGGCTGATCGACGATTCGGGCCTGCGGCCGAGGGCACAGCTGAGCCGAAAAATCGCCGGTCGCCGTCTGGTGTGGCGTGGGGGCCGCCTGCACGCCCTGCCCGAGAAGCCGCCTCAGCTCTTGACCTGCACGGCGCTCGGCGCGTTCGCCAAAGTGCGGCTGCTGGCCGAGCCATGGATTCCAAAGCGCAAACCAGGCGGGCCGCCCGAGACCCTCCTCGAATTCGGCCGCCGCCGTCTTGGAAAGGGCGCCGTGCGGGCTTTCCTCGACCCCTTCGTCACGGGCGTTCACGCGGGCCGTCTCGACGAGCTGGGGGTTGACGCCCTGCCGCGTCTGCTCGATCTTGAGGCCGATCACGGAAGCCTGTTTCGCGGTCTGATAGCGCAGCGCAAGGTAGCGCGAAGCGCGGCCGAGGCCCGCGGCGAGGAGCCGCCTTCCGGTCCCCCGCCGCTGGTCAGCTTTCCGGACGGCCTCGAGACCCTTCCGGCTCACCTTGCAGAGTTCCTGGCCGACTCGGTCCTGCCGGGCCGCGAAGTGAAGCGGCTGGAGATTCTGGAACGCGGCCGCTACCGCCTGCGGACCGCGGAGGGCGATTCGCTGCTCGCCTCCGGGGTCATTTTGACCACGCCCTCGGAGATTACCGCCGGGCTGCTGCCGAGCGGGATCGAGACAGACTTTCTGACCGAGCTGCCCCACCCGTTCGTCGCGACCGTCGGCCTCGGGTATGCAAGACAGCAGCTGATCCATCCCCTGGACGCCTTCGGAATGCTGGTGGCGGGCGATAGCCGCTACTCCGAGGCCGACGTGCTTGGCATCCTCTTTAGCAGCAGCATCTTCGAGGGGCGCGCGCCCGAAGGCTCGGCGTGCATGACCGTGATGATCGGCGGCTCGCGAGACCCCGAAGCCGCAGCCCTGGACGATGCGCAGCTCATCCGCCGGGCACGCGACGCAGCCGCCCGCTTTTTGGGGGCCAGCGGCGAGCCTCGCGCCGTCACCGTGGCCCGCTGGCCGCGCGCCATCCCTCAGCTGGTACCCGGCCATCGCGAGCGGGTACGCGCCCTGCGCCGCCAGCTCGCGCAGGTCGGGGGAGGCGGTCTCGCCGTGGCCGGAAACTACCTCGACGGCGTGGGGGTGGAGGCCGCGGTGGCCTCGGCCGACCGGGCCGCCGCGGACGTGCTCGATATCGCCGCTGTCGCCGGGGTTGCTCATGAAGGATCGCCGGCCCTCGGCTGAATCAGGAGGCTCCGCGTTGACGACGCCCCAAGATCTTCCCCGAAATCCGAGCCGCCCTATCGAGACCTCGCCGCGCGCCGCCCGCGTGCGCGAGCACCTGATGGCCCTTCAGGACCGCATCTGCGGCGCCCTCGAGGAGAGGGAGGGCTCTTCATTTCGCAAGGACGTGCTGCCCAGGGGCCAGGGCCTCTCCCGTCCGCGGGTTCTCGAGGGCGAGGTCCTCGAGCGCTCCGGGGTGAACTTCACCCACACCGTGGGCGCCGCCCTGCCCGCCGCGGCCACCGAGCGGCGGCCCGAGCTGGCCGGCCGCTCGTTCGAGGCCGCTTCGCTTTCGCTGATCGTGCACCCCAAGAATCCCTACGCGCCCACCACCCACGCCAACTGGCGCTACTTCGAGGCCCACAGCCTGGATGAACCGGACTCCCAGCCGGTCTGGTGGTTTGGCGGCGGCTTCGATCTCACGCCGATTTACGGCTTTGAAGAAGACGCCGTGCACTGGCACCGCACCGCCCGGGAGGCCTGCAGGCCGTTCGGCGAGGACCTCTACGGGGAGTTCAAGGAAGCCTGCGACCGCTACTTCTACCTCGCCCACCGCCAGGAGCCGAGAGGCATTGGCGGCGTCTTTTTTGACGACTACGCGCGCGGCGATTTCGAGACCTGCTTCGAGCTGATGCGCTCGATGTCCGAGGCCTTTTTGCCCGCCTATCTGCCGATTCTCGATCGCCGGCGAGGCGCGCCCTGGGGCGAGCGCGAGCGCGATTTTCAGCTCTATCGCCGAGGACGCTACGTGGAGTTCAACCTGATTTTCGACCGCGGAACGCGCTTCGGCCTCGAGACGGGGGGACGCGCCGAGTCGATCCTGGTGTCCATGCCCCCGCTCGTGCGTTGGACCTACGACTGGCGGCCCGAGCCCGAATCGGCCGAAGAGCGCCTGACCCGCGACTTTCTGATCCCGCGCGACTGGCTCGGGGAGGATGCGCCACCATGAAGAAAGTGCTGATCGCGGGCTGCGGCGACTTAGGAACCCGAGCCGGGCTGCTGCTCGCCTCGGCCGGGCACGAGGTGTGGGGCGGCCGGCGCAGCGCCCGCAAGGTGCCCGCGCCTATCCGGGGGCTGCCCATGGACCTCTCCTCCCCCGACGGGATCCCGCCGATTCCCGAGGCGCCCTGGATTCTCTACGCCGTCGCGTCCGACGCCTTTAGCGACGCCGCCTATCGCTCGGCCTACGTCGAAGGCGTGCGTCACCTGCTGGCCGCCGTCCGCAGCCAGCATCCCGCGGGCACGCTGCGCCGCCTGGTCTACGTCTCGAGCACTTCCGTCTACGCCCAGTCGGACGGCGAGTGGGTCGACGAATCCTCGCCCGCGGAGCCGACCTCCTTCGGCGGTCAGCGCCTTCTCGAGGGCGAGGCCCTGGTTCGAGAGGCCGCCGCCGAGGACGGATTCGAGGCTGTGGCGCTCCGCCTTTCGGGTCTTTACGGCCCGGGTCGAACGCGCCTGCTCGACGGCGTGCGCTCCGGGCGGCTGCCGTGCTACAAGCCTCCGGTCTTCACCAACCGCATCCACATCGAGGACGCAGCTCGCGCCCTGGTGCACGTGACGGAGATCGACAGCCCGGAGCCCGTCTATCTCGGGGTCGATCGCGCTCCCGTGCTCGACGGCGAGGTCAAGCGCTGGCTGGCCGGGAGGCTCGGCGTGCCCGAGCCCGGAACCGCGGCCCCGAGCGCGGGCAGCCGGGCGATGCGCAGCAACAAGCGCTGCTCGAGCGCGCGCCTCGAAGGCTCGGGTTTTCGGTTCCTCTATCCCGACTACCGAGCCGGCTACGCTCCGCTTCTGCCGTCGTGATCTCGCTCCCGCTGACATTGGGATGACACGCGGCCGCCGACCGCGTGCTTGAATACGGCCTATGAACGGGTTCCACATCATCGGCGCCACCTGGCGACGCGGCGGCACGGAGGGGGTCGCGCGCTTTACGGTGCCCGAGAGCGAGAGGCCCGCCCGTCTCCCGGAGCTGCGCCGCGTCCTGGGCGCCGAGGAGCTGATCTACCTCGCGACCTGCAACCGGGTGGAGATTCTGGTTTCCATGCCCCGCGGCGGCGAGCGCCCGCGGGCCACCGGTCGAGGGCGGAGGCTGGTTTTCGAGTTCCTGCGCGGCCGCTCTCCGGAGCGAGGCGAGGCCGAGCAGGCCCTGCGCCTGTGGAGCGGCGAAGGCGCGCTCGAGCATCTGCTGCTGGTGGCCAGCGGCCTCGACTCCGCGCAGCTCGGCGAGCGCGAGATTCGAGGGCAGCTACGCGACAGCTTTCGCGAGGCCCAGCGGCTCGAGATCTGCGGCCCGAGACTCTCCTGGGCGGTCACCGAAGCGGTGCGGGTGGCGCGCCACGTCGAGCGCTCCACGGCCGTGTCCGGCGGGCGTCAGTCGCTGGCCGGCATCGGCATCGAGCGCGTCGAGCAGCACCTGCGCAGCCGGCCCGGCCGGGTTGCGCTGGTGGGCGTCTCGCCGATGACCGAGCGCTGCGGTGCGGCCCTCGCCGCCTCCGGGGTCGAGTGCCTGGTGGTCAACCGGAGCGAGGAGCGCGGCCTTTTTCTCGCCCGACGCCTCGGCGGCTGCGGTTTCAGGCCCCTGGCCAACTTCCTGCTCCAGCCGGGTCGCTTCAGCGCCGTCGTCACGGCGGTGCGCGGCGAGCAGCCTCTTTTGGGCGAAGCCGAGCTCGGGCGCCTGGCGCGCGCCGCGGCGGGGCAGCCTCCGCTGCTGGTCGACTTCGGCGTGCCGCCGAACGCCGATCCCGAGGCCGCCGTCCGGCTCGGTTTCGAGCGCCTCGACATGGAGGCGATCAGCGCCGCCGCCGAATCCAACAGGTCGCGGCGACTCGGCGAGGTGGCGGCGGCCCGCGAATCGATCGACCGCGCCCTCGAGGATCTGCGTCGGGAGGCCGCCGAGCGGGAGACCTCGCCGGTGCTGGCCGCCATCCACAGGCGCTACCGGCAAACCGCCCTCGACGGAGCGGAGCGGCTGATGAGGCGCCAGCTGCCGGACCTCGAAGACGACCAGCGCGAGGCGGTCGAGGCCTTCGCTCTCAACCTGGCCAAGAGGCTGGCCCACGTTCCGACCCTGGGGCTCCGGGCGCTGGCCTCGGAGTACGGTCGCGACGCCGTCGAGACCTTCCTGGAGGCCTCCGGGGAGGGTCTCGACGAGATTTTGAACGCTTCAGAAGACGGACCCAGACTTTCGGGGGCGAAGGACGAGGGAGAGGCGGCGTGAAGATTCGCCTCGGA
>JBCCLG010000437.1:0-5257 GCA_039027015.1 Acidobacteriota bacterium
GCCGCGCTGCCGCAGGGCGTCCTCGAGCTGCTGGCGCGCCTCCTCGAGGCGGCCGAGGCGCCTTAGCTGCTGGATCTGCTCGATCACGGCTTCGGGTTCAAGAGTCTTACCGTCGCCGCCCGGTTTTTTGAACAGATCTCGAAGGCCCATGGCCGAAGGGTAGCACCGAAGCCCGGGGCGCAGGAGGCGCTCCACATTCGTTAACATGAGGTGGAAACATGGCTGAGCCAACGCTGGAGCTGACCCTCGCGCAGGTGGAGGTGGCCCTCGAGGAGGGCGACTTCTCAACGGGCCGAAGCCTGATCGAGAGCGCGCGCCGGCGTTTCGGCGATCCGCCCGAGCTGGCGGTTCTCGAGCAGCGGATCGAAGAGGCCGAGCGCCTCTCCGTGCAGCCCGAGGTCGACTCGTGGGTGCGCACCTCCCAGGAGGCGATCCGCGTTGCCGACTACCAGCGGGCTCTGGCCGCGCTGCGCCAGGCGGTGGCGGTCAGCCCGCAGGACGCGGAGCTCGGCGGCCTGCTCGAGCGCACCGAGAAAGCCGCCGAGCGTCACGCCCAAACCCTCGAGCGTCAGCAGGCCGCCTCGCGGTCGGCCGGCGAGATCGCCGCCCTGCTCGAGGCGGGGGATCTGCAGGCCGCGCGCGAGGCTCTGCTCCAGGCGCGGCGGGAGCACGGCCGGGACAGCCGCTTTGACGTTCTCGAGGAGCAGCTCGGCGAGCGCGTGGAGCGAGCCCAGCGCCAGAGCGCCGAGCAGCACGTGGCGCGCGCCCGCCAGCTGCTCGAGGAGGGCGACTGGCGCGGGGCGCTGCATCAGGCAGACCTCGCCCACACCCTGGCTCCGGGGCACCCCGAAGCGGCGGAGGTGCGCGAGCGCGCCAGCGCCCGGATCGCCGATCGCGACAGTCGCGATCAGCGCCAGGCGGCGCTGGAAGAGGTGGAGGGCGACGTCGAGCGTCTGATCGCCGCCGGCGAGATGTCGCGCGCCGACGAGCGGCTCGAGCAGGCCCGCGAGCTGCTGGGCCGCGACCCTCTCTTCGAGCGTCTGACCGAGTCCCTCGACGAGGCTAAAAAGGATCAGGAGTTTCGCCGCCGTATCGAGTGGCGGGAAAGGCGCGCCAAGGAGGCCGAGGCTCTGGTTCAGGAGGCCGAGCGTCTGGCCCAGGCGGGCGAGTATTCCGCGGCGCTGCAGCGCCTCGAAACCGCCGAGGAGCTGGATCCAACCCAGCCCGGCCTGGCCGAGCGAGTGACCGCCTACCGGGCGTCGCTCGCCCTGCACCTCGAGGAGAAGGCGCGGGCGGATCGTCTCGATCAAGCGGTCGCCGGGGTAGCCGCGCACCTCGACGCAATGCGCCTCGACGAGGCAGCGCGGGCTCTGCGTCTCTGCCGCTCGCGCTTTGCCCCCGACCCGCGCTTCGACGCCCTCGAGAAGCGGCTGCAGGGGCTCGAGGAGGCGGAGGTGGACGTGCTGCCCACGCCCTCGAACCTCGCCCAGCTCAGCGTGGCGATGCGCCGAGCGATTCGCGAGCGCGAGAAAGCGTTGGCCGAGGCCTACTCCTGGAAGCAGGCTTTCACCGTGGCCCTGAGGCCGCAGGGAGGGCTTTTGCTGCTCGCCCTGGCCCTGGTCCTGGGCGCCGCCCACGCCGCGGCCCGGAGCGCCCCGTGGGTCGACCTGCTGGCCGTCCTGATCTGCGCCGCGGTCGCGCCGGCGATCTGCCTCCAGACCCTCGGCGGCATGAATCACCTGACCCTGCCCGCCGCGCTTTGGAGCGGGCGTCGGGCGCCGAGTGACGCCTTCGCCCACCTGCTGCTTTTCGCCGTCGCCCTGCTGCCCGCCTGGGGCTTTGTCGCCGGTCGCGGCGCGCACGGTCTTTTGGAGGGCTCCGCGGGCTGGCTGGTGCTCTCCGCCCTGCTGTGGGCCGGCTGCCTCCTGGTCAGCGCGGCCATGGGCCCGGGTCTGGCCTTCGGCTGGGGTTCCCTGGCGCAGCCCGCGCGGCTGATCGCTGGCGGCATCACCCTTCTGGCCGTGGCCGGAACGCTCTACGCGACCGTGGCGGTCGCCCTCCTGCTGCGCACCGCCGTCGAGCCCGAGCTGGGGATTCCGCTGGGCGCTCTCGCGGAGGCCTACGGCCTCATCACCGTGCCTCACCTAGCGGGAGTCATGGTGCGCTCTCGTCGCCTCGCCTGGGCGAGTCTCGCCTAGGTCAAGACAGCTCGCTGCGGGACGCCGCTCGATCGGCCTCCGCTGCTGCGCCCGGTCGCTGCCGTCTCTGAGGCTCGCGGAGCAGGCTGTCGAGAATCGAACCGTGGAGTGACCGTAAGGCTGGGTTCTCGACGTGGGGGGCTGCTGAATCGCCTTCGCTGCGGCGCCCGGGGGTCTGCGCGCGGGTCCTCAAACTCGCCCGGCCAGTCGACGGGACGATGGAGACCGCCAAGGGGGTGGATTCTTCTCCGCCCTGGGACCTCCTCGAATCGCCGGGCTTGGCCGTCTCACCAGAATGCCCCGCACGACTCCAGAGCTGGGGATGACTCGCTCGGACACGTTCGGACCCGTGCTCGATCCCCCGGGCTTCTGGGACGCTCCGGGGGTCGCTGCCGCTACAGCGTCATCCCGGACCTTCAATCGACGGGACCTTTCATAGTGGCGCTCTGGGTTTAGGGCGAGGAGCTGAGGCCGGGGCCGGGGTCGAAGCTGAACAGTCCTCCGCTGCGGCGCCCGGGAGGCTGCGCGCGGGTCCTCAAACTCGCTCGGCCAGCCGACGGGACGCTGGCGACCGCCGAGGAGGTGGATTCTTCTCCGCTTCGAGTCTTCCTCGGAGCGCCGGACCTCCTCGATTCCCCAGAATTCCCCTTTCGACTCCAGAGTTGGGGATGACGCGCTCAGACACGTTCGGACCCGTGCTCGCTCCCCCGGGCTTCTTGGACGCTCCGGGGGACGCTGCCGCAACCTAGTCGTCCCGGACCTTCAACCGAGGGTGCATTTCGCCCGGGCTGCAGGGCTGAGCTCGTCCGGGGAGCTGAAGGCGGGAAGCGGATCCGCCACGCAGCGTCCGGAGCCCGGAGCGATCAGGAGCCGGGGGCTCTCCTCTCGGCCCCCGAAGCTGTCCGAGCGGCACAGCCTCATCTTCGGAAACGGACCCGAGCAAAAGGCGGAATGCGCCGCGGGACGTTCCCTGGGAATCGGCGGCCTCGGAGTGGCGAAGGGTCCACCACCTTGGGGGACTGCGGCGGCATCGAGTCGGTTGGCCGAGCGAGTTCTGAGGGGGCCGAGAGGAGAGCACCGGGCGCCGCAGCGGAGGGCGCCCCGGGGCAGCGACCCTCCCGCCTAACGTCTAGATCCGTCCATCGAAGCATCGGCTCCGGGGGCAGAACATCGTCCGCCGCCTCAGTGCACCAGCTTCTTGTATTTGATTCGATGCGGCTGATCCGCCTCGGAGCCCAGCCGGCGTCGCCTATCCTCTTCGTAGGCCTGGTAATTACCCTCAAACCAAACCACCTGAGAGTCCCCCTCAAAAGCCAGCATATGTGTCGCAATGCGGTCGAGGAACCAGCGGTCATGGCTGATCACCACGGCGCAGCCCGCGAAGCCCAGCAGCGCCTCCTCGAGCGCGCGAAGGGTGTCAACGTCGAGGTCGTTGGTCGGCTCATCGAGGAGAAGTAGGTTACCGCCGGCCCGCAGGGTCCGCGC
The DNA here is from genome assembly GCA_039027015.1 of Acidobacteriota bacterium. Lineage (GTDB taxonomy): Bacteria > Acidobacteriota > Thermoanaerobaculia > Multivoradales > J023 > JAUIJL01. The sequence goes on from JBCCLG010000437.1 coordinate 3,684, forward strand.
CAGGTGAACCCGATTGCGCTCACCGCCCGAGAGGTCCTTGACCCTCTTCTGCTGATCCGCCCCCTTGAAGTTGAACCAGGAGGTATAGGCCCGCGCCGCGATCTCTCGGCCGCCGAGCAGCATCGGGTCCTGGCCGTCGGAGCACGCCTCCCACACCTGCTTCTCGCCCTCGAGGGCGTCGCGGCTCTGATCGACATAGGCGATGTCGACGGTTTCACCCAGGCGCAGGGAGCCTTGATCCGCCTCCTCCTGACCGGTGATCATGCGAAAAAGCGTGGTTTTACCCGCGCCGTTGGCGCCGATCACGCCGACGATGCCGGCGGGCGGCAGCTTGAACTCCAGATTCTCGAAGAGCAGACGGTCGCCGTACGACTTGGAGAGCCCCTCCGCCTCGACCACCAGATCGCCCAGCCGCTGGCCCGCGGGAATGTAGATCTCCCGAGTCTCGCGGCGATCGAGGTCGACCTGCTTGTCCTCGGCGAGCAGCTGCTCATAGGCGTTGAGGCGGGCCTTACCCTTGGCCTGGCGCGCCTTCTGCGACAGGCGCACCCACTCCAGCTCCTCGCGAAGCGCCCGCTTGCGCGCCTTGGCCTCGCGCTTCTCCTGGTCGAGGCGCTTCTGCTTGGCCTCCAGCCAGGTGGAGTAGTTGCCCTCGTAGGGAAAGCCTTTGCCGCGGTCCAGCTCGAGGATCCAGCCGGCCACGTTGTCGAGGAAGTAGCGGTCGTGAGTGATCGCCACCACGGTGCCCTTGTAGTCCCGCAGGTGACGCTCGAGCCAGGCCACCGACTCGGCGTCGAGGTGGTTGGTGGGCTCGTCGAGCAGCAGCAGGTCGGGCTGGCTGAGCAGCAGGCGGCACAGGGCGACGCGGCGACGCTCGCCGCCGGAGAGCATGCCGACCTCGGCGTCGGCCGGCGGCAGGCGCAGGGCGTCCATGGCGATTTCGAGCTGGCGGTCGAGGTCCCAGGCGTCCTTGGCGTCGATCTCGTCCTGAACGGCGGCCTGGCGAGCCAGCAGCTTATTCATCGCGTCGTCGTCGGTGACTTCGCCGAACTGCGCGCTGATCTCGTCGAAGCGAGTCAGCAGCTCCCGGGTTTCGGCGACGCCCATCTCGACGTTGCCGAGCACGTCCTTGGAGTCGTCGAGCTGGGGCTCCTGGTGCAGGATGCCGACCTTGGCGTCTTTGGCGGCCCAGGCCTCGCCGTCGAAGTCTCCGACCTCGCCGGCCATGATGCGCAGCAGGGTCGACTTACCCGAGCCGTTGACCCCGAGCACGCCGATCTTGGCTCCCGGCAGGAAGGAGAGCCAGATGTTGTTGAGTACTTCGCGGCCCGGCGCATACATCTTGCGCAGGCCCTTCATGACGTAGATGAATTGTTCAGCCATCGGGTTCCTCGGCAGTGTTGGGGCGCGCATTATCGCCCATCGCGATCGGCCGCGCCACGGGCTCTTCCCGATATGATCGAGCCGACCCGCAATGAGCGAATCCGCACCCCCCAAGACCCCCAGCTTCAACCGGCTGATGCTCGACGCCTGCGAAGAGCACGGCGCCGAAGCCTGCTTCCGTATTTGGCGAA
>JBCCLG010000438.1:0-5256 GCA_039027015.1 Acidobacteriota bacterium
CTGGCGAACCTCCGCGTCGCAGATCAAGACGCCGCGATTGAGCTTCTCGAGGAAGGCTTCGATACAGCGGTCCTCACTTTAGGTCCCTTAGACGACGCGGTCGCTCAATCGGCCCTGGGTCAGGCCAAGCTTTATCGCTCGCTCTACCCCTCAGAGGACCCGGCGGTCCGAGAGGCGCTCGAAGGGATCGAGGCGCCGTCGCTCGAGAGCTGCAGGCCCGAGTTGAGAAAACTTCTGGAGACCCGTCGGGCCCCCGGCAGTCAGGACCTGCGCTAGGACCCAGAGGAGGACCGCTTCGCTCATCCAAAGCGGCCCCTCCGTCGGATGTGGCGGCATGTGGACGCCACGCCTTCTAGACCGCGCCCTCGACGCGTCGATTTTCTTCTCTTTCGACCGCACCGGCTTCGAGAGGCACGCCAGACGCTTTGACCCCGAGGATCTTGAGGTCGATCTCGCGGGCCAGCGGATTCTCGTCACCGGCGCCAACTCCGGCATCGGCAGGGCCGCGGCCCTGGCCCTCGCCCACCTGGGCGCCGAAGTTTGGCTGCTGTGCCGCAGCCCCGAGCGGGGCGCCAAGGCGCTCGAGGACCTAAAGCTCGCCAGCCGAAATGAAACTCTCCGGCTGGAGATCGTCGACGTCTCGAGCCTGGCCTCGGTCCGCGGCTTCGCCGAGCGCCTCGGCGACACCCCGGTTCACGCCCTGATCAACAACGCAGGGGTGCTGCCCTCGACGCGCTCGGTGACAGGCGACGGCCTGGAGATGACCTGGGCCACCAACGTGGTGGGCCCGTTCCTGCTCACGGCCCTTCTGCGGCCCAACCTCGAGACGACCCGGGGCCGCGTGGTGAACGTGTCCTCCGGGGGCATGTACACCCAGAAAATGGACCTTTCAGACGTCGGCTGGGACCGCCGTCAATTCGACGGCGTGGTCGCCTATGCGCAAACCAAGCGCGCGGAGGTGATTCTCACCGAGCAGTGGGCGGAGGAGTTCGCGGGAACCGGGGTCACCGTCAACAGCATGCACCCGGGATGGGCCGACACCCCAGCCGTCCAGGAAGCCCTGCCGCGCTTCTGGAAATTCACCCAGGGCCGCCTGCGCAGCCCTCGCCAGGGCGCCGACACCATGGTGTGGCTCGCGGCCTGCCCGCGCCTCGGTGACGCCACGGGGAAGTTTTTCTTCGACCGCCGGGCCGTCTGCCCCTATCTGCTGCCGAGAACGCGGGAGAGCGCCAAGACCCGGCGGGCTCTTTGGGCGATGTGCCGGCGCCAGGCAGGGCTCGAGTGATTCCCCACGAGGAGCCTGACCCTCACTCCATCTACTTTCCTAGAAATCGAAAGGACTTATGAAGAACCCTAGCCTGGCCCGCGACCTCGCGGAGCTCACCGCCCTTGATACCGACGGCCAAACCGTACGCCTCGGCGACTACTGGAGCGATCGCCCGGCGATCCTGGTGTTCATTCGCCACTTTGGGTGAATGTTCTGCCGCGAGCAGGTTGCGCAGTTGCGCGACATCACCCCTCAAGTGCACGAGAAAAACGCCGAGATCGTCGCCATCGGCAACGGAACGCCCGAACAGGCCAAAGAATTCGCCGAAGAGCGCGCCCTGCCCTTCCCCCTTCTCACCGACCCCGGTCGCCGGGCGTTCAAGGGCGCCGGCCTGCGCCGTGATGTGGGCTCGACCTTCAACCTCAAGGCGGTGCGCAGCGCCAAGCGCGCCCTGAAGGCCGGCTTCCGGCAAGGCTCGGTCCAGGGCGATCCGTGGCAGCAGGGGGGCGCCTTTGTGATCACTCCCGATCACGAGGTGCTCTTCTCCTACATCTCGGGCAGCGGCGGCGACCATCCCGACCCGCGGGATCTCCTCGCCTCCCTGCCCTGATTCTGGGAGTCCGCCAGCCAGCCAGCTATCTAGCTATGCGGCTAGAGACGCGAAGCCACCACGTGGCTGATTAGCGCGATGACCGCCGCGTCGGCGTTGGACGCCTCGCCCTTGATGCGCAGCTCGGTTTCGAGCACCCGCCAGGGAAGGCGCAGCAGCTCCTGGCGGTCGATGCCGGAGGCGGCGAGGTAGGCGCGATGCAGCCGGTAGGGATGAAGGCCCGCCAGCGGGTTGGCGGCGCCGTCCGGCAGATCGGACTGCAGGCGCGGCGCCACGCGATCCTTGAATTGGTTGTAGGAGCGCACGCCCGGGGGCGAGCGGGTCACGCGCGCCACGCCGGCGATGGCCGAGAGCTGACGGCAAAAGGTAGCCAGCAGCGAGAAGAAGGAGAGGCGCTGGGCGATGGGATCGTCGGCGCCCTCGATCAGCCGCAGATACCTTGAGGTGGCCTCGCCGCCGCGGCCCGTGCCGATGGCGTCGAGAATCTGCCAGACGTCCTCCTCGCCGCGATCCTTGATGGCCTCGACCACCTGCCAACGCTCGATGCGCGCGCCGCCGGCGCCGCGGGCCAGGCTCGCGAGCTTGCGATACTCGCCCGCCAGCCGCGCCGTGGACTCGGTGTCGGCGCTCTTATCGCGAAAGTTACCCGTGCCGCGCAGGGTGCGCTTGGCGAGCTCCTGAAGGGCCCCGCGCTCGATGCCGACGCCGGTCTCGCGCTCGAGCTCGGCGATCAAAGCTCCGAGCCCCTGCCAATCGCCGCCGCGCCCCGCTGACACCTTGGCGGTCTCCACCAGGACGCCCTGGGCCTTGAGGCTTTGGGCCAGCGGATGGTCCTTCGCGACGGCGGATTCAGCGAGAATCAGGCAGTGCCCCTCGGGCATCGCCCCGCCCACCAGCTCGCCCAGCTCCGCCAAATCGCCCTCCGCGGCGCCCACCAGGCCGCTCGATCGTCCCGCCTCGAGCAGGAGCGGCAGCTCGGCCCGCAGCTTCTCGATCTCTTTGGGAGAGCGGCCCCGAGCCTTCTTCTTGCGCACCGTGCGGCCGCCCTGAAGCGCCCATTTGGGCAGGCCGGAGAGCAGCTCCGACGCCTCGCCCGATCCTGTTTCGATGCCGAAAACGTGCAGCGCCTGCATCAGGCGCGAGGCCGCCTCGCGCTGGGCCCCGGACAGCTCGACGTCCGAGCCGTCCACCGGCAGGCCGCTCGCCGCCTGGTCGATCAGATCGGCGGCCGCCGCGGTGTCGGCGAGGATCGCGGTGTCGATCGCCAGCACCACCTTGGCCGAGGCGAAGAGGGCGAGCGTTCGCAGATCGGCGAAGAGAGACGAAAGATCGGTAGGCCGACGATAGCTCTCCACGCTGCAGCCGACCTTCTCGGCCACCGCCTCCGCCAGCCTGACGGCCTGCGGCTCGGCGGCCACCAGGTCACCGCCGACCAGATAGACGGGCCGGGGCGGTGCGCCGTCGAGATCGGCGATCAAGCGGTCGACGGGGGATTTCGGCACGGCGGGCTCGCGGACCTCAAGGCTGGGTCGAGGACCAGGCCGAGGTGGTGCCCGACTCGAAATCGTCGAGGAAGATCGGCGGCACCCCGCATCCCTCGCCGGCGCCCTCGGCGAAAACGCACGCCACCCACTCGGGGTGATCCACGAAGGGGTTGCGATTGCCCTGATGGCGGTAGACCACCTCGTTGCGGCGACGCTCGCCGTCGTCCGGCGGGTCGGCGGCGTGCCAGGCGAGGAGGGTGGCGAGGCGGCCCAGGTAGGCGGTGCCGGTGGTGTTGAAGCCCGGACGCACGATCAGGCTGGTGTCGTCGGTGAGCACCAGGTCGGGCTCGGCCAGGCCGGTCAAGCCGTGGTTGCCGCCCTCGTAGCGCACGTCGAGGTAGAGCAGGGAGCGGGCGACGTCGCCTCGGCGATGGCCCCAGGCTTCCCAAATGCCGCTGTTCTGGTCGGGGCCGCTCAGCCAATTCGAGTTGCCGGGATAGACGCCGCTGCCGCCGCCGTGGCCGGCGTTCACCTCGGTGGTGCGCTCGGAGCACGAGGCGCTGCAGGTGCCAAAGGGGCGCGAGCCGCGGTCTGAGTTATAGCCGATGTCCGCGAGGCGCAGGCTGTGGCAGTCGGTGTAGGGATAGCTGTCGTCGCGGTCCGGGAAGCCGTAGGAGCTGGGCCAGGTGTGCTCGCGGTTGTACACGCTGTTGCCGCCGCCGGCCTTGGCCGCCGACGAGTTGCGGTAGAGCGTCAGGACGCGCCCGGGATCGCCAGGATCCTGGTCGGCCTCCTCGAGAACGTCCCAGGTATCGGTGGTCGACGCCGTGTAGGGAAAGCGCTGGTGATCGTCGATCAGCGCGTGCAGGCTGCCGCGCAGGGCGGCCGGGGTCGAGGCGTCGACCCCGGCGTAATAGTCCACGCCGTTGGTTCGGTTGACCGCGGCGTGGGTGTTCCAGGCCTCGCCGGCGCCGGGCAGGGCCGCGGAGCCGGGCAGGCCGGCGCCGTCGAAGTCGTTCGGCTGCCAGTCGGCCGCGGCGTCGGTATCAACGCCGTGGGGGATGCGCGAGGCGCCGCCCAGGGCGGAGGCCGTCAGGACGACTCCGGAATAGGTCGCGCCGCCCCCGGAACCCGGGTCGAAGGCCACGGCGTCGTCGATCTGACTCCAGGGCTCGAGGTCGAGGCTGCCGTCGTCCGCCGCGTCGAGATCATCGCCCATCGCGCCCGTGAAATCGCGCACCAGAAGAACCGTGAGCGTGCCGTCGGGCAGCTCTTCGGTCACGTAGCCGGTGGTCCACAGGCCCTGGGGATCGGTGGATCCCACGCCGTAGAGGGCCACCACCTCGCCGCCGCCGTCCAGCACCACGAGCCAGCTCGACGAGTAGTCGGCCCCGGCGTCGCCGAAGATCTCGAGGAACTCCGAGTCGTCAACGCCGCCCGCGTGATCGAAGACGATCTCGTTCAGAATCGCCGGGTTGGCGGCCGGCAGGGCGCGGGTGTTGAGGGTGCCGGGTGTGTTGACCGCCTCGTTGGGTTCGAGATTGCCGGCCAGGCCGGGCCGGCCCGTGCCCTGCCAGTCGTTGCGGACCCAGTCGGCCGCGGTGTCGGTGTCGACGCCGTTCGGCAGACGGGAGGCACCGCCCGGGGAGAAGGAAGCGCCGTCGAAAAACGCCGGCAGCACGATCTCAGCGCCGTAGAAATGGTCGCCCGCAACGCCGCCGTCCACCGCCACGGAATCTAGGATGGCGGTCCACGGAACCTGATCGAGGACGCCGTCATCCGCCGCGTCGAGATCGTCGCCCACCGTGCCCGTGAAGCCGCTGACCAGAAAATAGCCGTAGCTCGCGCGGCTGTTGTCTTGATCGGTGACGTCGACCTGAAAGCCCGACCACCAC
>JBCCLG010000439.1:0-5251 GCA_039027015.1 Acidobacteriota bacterium
CCGCGCTCGAGCGCGGCCTTGAGCTGCTTCACATTGCCGCGGCTGCGGTAGGCCAGAAATTCGATGAAGTCGCTGGTCAAGGCCTGCTTCCAGGCGGGGCTCTTGGGGTCGCCCCAATCGCGAGGCAGTTCCTTAAGCTCCCAGATCGGCTCTTTCTCGCCGGGATCCGCGTCGGCCGAAGACTTGTCGCGATCTGCCGCCGGATTGAGGTCAGCGGACTTCATAGGGACCTCGCGGACGATGAAGGTCGGCAGCCTCTCTTCCCCCATGATGTCGCGCACGCCCTGCACGAAGATCGGCTTCACCGGGTTCTCGAGCCAGGGCGTGAGCCAGGGCCTAAAGCGATGGCTGAGGGCCCTTTGGTTACGCGCCCGCGCGTGGGTCAGCTGAGCTTCCACAAAGGCGACGATGCCGCCGGTCAGGTCTTTGGCCGTGCTGTCGACCGGCCCCTCTCCAACCAGCAGGGAGGGAAGGTAGATCTCGACCTCGAAGATATTCGTGAGCAGCGGCCTGCGGGCCGTCTGATCGGCCAGCCACTCGTCGTGGAGATTGCGCCCGCCGATAAAGATGAAGCGCGCTGAGCCAGAAGACACGAGATTTTTGAGATCCGCAAAGAGGCTGTGGAGCGCCCTTGAGCGCTGCCGCTCGAGATCCAGCTGTTCCGAATCTCCGATCTCCGGGCCCGCCGTCTCGTGCTGCGGAAGAACGCCGATGCCGAGCTTGTCGAGCTCGTCGAACTTGAAGATCACCTCCGGGGTTGGCAGATTGACTCGATTCTGCGTCAGGTAGGGAAAGTGGATCGTCGGGTCTTGGATATCGCATAGGATTCTCAGTACCGAAATTTCGATGGTGCGTGGGTCAAAGGGCTCCGTTTCCCAATGCTTGATCTTGTCCTCACCGGTGAAGACGCCGACCAGCCTGGGAAGAAGCGCAGGGTGTCGCCGCAGCTCCTCGCGCTGCCGGCTGGAAACCTGAGCCAGCAGCATCTCGATCTCGTCGAGCGTTCGTCGATAGGGCAGGATCGGGCTTCTTTTGCTGAGCCATCCGAAGAAAGTGAAGAGGAGCGTAAAGATCAGCAGATGGTAGAGCCTGATGGAAAAATCGCCGGTGCGGCTAATCTCTGGGAAAAAGGTTGCGAAAACCGTCCCTGCGTATTCCTTTGAGAGCCTTTCGGAATTCTCGGCATAAAGCTGAGAGTCCCCGGGGCGCACCACCTGCCATTGGGCAACCCGGGCGGCGATTTCTCCACCCAGGCAGACCAGCTGCATGGCGGGTCCGACCTTTTCCTCACGATAGAGGTCGCTCGGCGGAGCCAGGCTCCAGCAAAAAGAGCCCTGGTCGAATTCTTCCCGAGCCTCATCCGCCACGAAGAACCAGCGGTCTCCGAGGCACATGGTGATCCACACCAGGGCCAAGATTCCGCCGCCGCGAAGAATCAGCCGGAGAGGGCTCGTCCACCTGAAGTAAAGCTGCCGATAGGCGTCGCGAAGGCCGGTAAGCATAGCCTCCACGATGCGCCTGTGATCCAGCGAATCAAACCCGAGGTTCACCGGAATCACCAGGATCGGCAGCCAGGCCTGGTGGATGCGCCAAAAGATCGTCTGCTCGAGCAGCCTGCGATGGTAAGACCTCGAAACGCGATCCGTCGTGTCTTCGTCGAGCGCCTGGGCGACCCGCACCTCGCTCGTCTGGTGCTTGAGGGTCCTATCCGGCCGCACGTGCTGGCCGCCGCGAAGAATCCACTCATATTCGAGAAAGACCACCAGCAGCGTGAGCATGAGCATGCCGGCGATCCACTCGATGATCGAATCTCTGTTGGTCCCTTTGACCTGGTCCCTGGTGAGACTCGACTCGCTATCTAGCGGGACGATGGGTTCAAGAACGGAAGCTTGGGCGAAGAGGTCCACTTTGTTACGGCCTCGGCCTGCCGTGTGTGCCAAAGAGAGAACCGGGTCATTCAGATGATCTCGCTGGGATGGCTCGTTTGTCTGAGCGTCGTAGGGGACGGTCGGCTGGATTTCAATGCGACCTCCCGTGGGCGTCAACCCACGCTGGAGCGTCGAAAGGCTCGGATACGCGAAGAGTAGGCCGATCAGCACCAGGACGACCGCCTTTCCGAAAACCAGCACCAAAGCTTGAGAATGCTGACCGCTGATCGCAGCCTGTAGGAGCTCGGCACGAGGCTCGTTGTATTCTGCCTGCCGTGTTCTGTAGCGCCAGTTTCTCCAGCGGGATGAGTTGTAGCTCGGGAACTTTTCAAACTCGCGATCCTTGGCAAAGCCAAGATTGCAGGCTACTCGCCTCAGGCCGCGTCCTGCAAAATAGACGGTCCACGCCCCCGCAAAAACGACAGTCGCTTTTTGAATTGTGAACGCTGCTACCGGCCAAGCATTTCCCTGGAGCCACAGCGTGAGCCCCGCAAGCGAGATCAAAGCGCCGCCGAGCACCACGTGCCAGCGCGCCGCGGAGAGGATCGCCTGCGCGGTTTTGGTCAGCTCATGATTCGCGAGCTCCTTGCGGGTGCGAACAGAGCCCGGAGGCAGGCATAGAACAAAGAGATCCACCCACAGAGGCAGGAGCACTCCGATCAAAAGCAGGGCCGACGGAACAGGCTGCGTGAAGCGCTCCAGGAGATCAGGACCGCCGGGCAGTTGATGAGCCCAAAAGGCGTAGCAAGACCCCACCAGCGTCAGGGCGACGAGCCCGAAGCTCGAGGTGAGAGAAGTCCTGGAGATGCCGTGTTGATCTTTGGTTCTGCCGACCTCATCGATCACGCTTTGGCGGATCAGGCCCAAAGGCAGAGCCGCGTTTTGGCACCATTTTTGGATAGCCGCGTGCTTGTGAAAGGCGATCAAGAAAAGCCCAAGAGCTGCCGCGATGAGGCCGCTCGCCCAAAAACCTTGAGGATCTGTCGGAAACCCGAAGGCCACAGAGTGGAGCCAGTGATTCGCCAGCCACAGTTCGCCGACCATGAGGGCTAGGAGGCCGAAGACATGAACCCCCTGAGGTTTGGGAAAGACCTCATAGGCGAGCGCGGTAAAGAGCAGCAGCCAACCGGCCGCATACCCGAACTCGGCGATGATCATCGAGGGCTGATTGGCGGGTAGAAAAACCCAGAGAATCCCAGCGACGCAGGCCAGCATCACAGCGGGACGGGCATTCGGACGATCTGAGGCTAGAAACGCGTAAAGAGCTCTCATGAGCATAGCCGAACCTGCCTCGAGCCAGCCTTTAGCTTTTTCCGAGGCGCTCTTCGATGAGTCCTTCGAGCGTTTACGCCACCGTTTGAGGCGCACAAGGAAAGTAGTTTCTGTGTTTGGGAAACCGTGCGTCTGGTCTTCCTCTGGATTTTCTTGAGCGCTCTTAGCGCCCGATTTTTTATCGGGATCTGCTACCTGTTTTTTCTGTTCATCCCTCGTCTCCTGTTCCTCCTGTTTTTTCTGCTTTTCCTGTTCTTTTTCCTTCGCTTCCGCCAAAGCGCGCTTTTCGCCCGCTGCCTGCTGCTGAATCTTGCCGATCTCGGAAAGACGGTCAGCAACCAGCTGGAACCGCTCGTAGGCCGCGACGAACGGGTGGCACGCGATCAAGGCGAGAAAGAGCAGCAGCAAGACCTCCACGGGTCCGCCTATGCTGCCGTCTCTCAACAGATAGGCCTGCGTTTGATGCAGCAGGATGCCGATCCAGTAAAAGACCGCTCCCAGAGCGAGAAGCCCAAGGCGGTCCCACAGGAAAGCGCGGCCGACGTTGCCCTTGAGGAACCGAAGAAAAATTTCGAATCGATACTCGTTGAGGCAGTAGTCAACAAAGGTTGTCTTACCGCTGCCGCGGTGGCCTGTCACGAGATAGGCGCCTCTCTGCGCCGTGTTGAGGAGGAGGTTGAGCAGCCGAGAACGCTGCTTCTCCCGACCTACGAGGAGCTCGTTCTGGGGCTCCTCGGCCTGTCTATTGCCCTCGTAGGAGCCGAAATCCGCGACGTAATTTCGATGAGAAAACCGATCCTTGACGTTGGTTTTTTCAGCCACAGGCCCTCGCCTCCCAAAGAGAAATCAAAGTTTTCCGCTCCAGACGCACTCCTGGTTAGAGGGCGCGGTTTAGGCGCCTCGAACCGCGGGCCGCGGTAGCCTTAGAAAGACCGGCTGGGCAGCAGGTCTGTCCAAGGTCTTTTTTGGAGGTCTGATGTGGTTCCCTACGGACAAGATTAGCGCAGGAGGTTCGCTGCGCCAACTCTCGAGTTCGCTTTGCCCCCAGTTGGCCCTCGGGACGCGCGCTCTTCCGGGACCTCGAGGGCTTATTGACGGTTAGTCAATAAGTCGGTAGCCTTGACTCATGACCATGGTTCTCACCCCTTCCGCGCGCCGCAGGCTGAGCTCGGAGGAGCGCCGGCGCGAGCTCCTCGAGCTGGGCCTCGAGCTTTTCGGTGAAACGTCCTACGATCAGATTTCGACCGACGAAATCGCCCGGCGGGCGGGCGTCTCTCGCGGGCTGCTCTTCCACTATTTCGGCAATAAGCGCGGCTTTTATTTGGCGGTAGTGCGCGAGGCATCGGCGAGGCTGCTGGAGCGCTCGCGCGCCGTGCACGAGGGGCCGACGGCCCCTGACGCGCAGCCTCACCGCGCTCAGCTCGACGTTTTTCTCGCCTTCGTCGAGGACAACGCGGGCCTTTTCACGCTCCTCATGCAGAGCGGCGTCGGCGTGGACGCCGAGGTGCGCGGCGTAGTCGACCGCACCCGCCAGGTGATGGCTCGGCGGGTGGCGGCGCCCTGGGCTGGCAACGAATCCGCCGCCTCAGGCGGCCTCGAGAACGCGGCGCACGCCCGCTTCGCCCTCGTCGCCTGGATCGGAGCAGTCGAGGCGGCGGCCGTCGAGTGGGCGGATCACCGCCGCACCGGCGCCCTACCGAGCCTCGAGCGCCACCAGCTCGCAGACCTGCTGCTCGCCATGCTGCCGCCCTCCATGCGCCCCTCGGCGCCGGGGCCCACTTCAGAATCCTGAGGACCTCCGCCATGAACGCCGCTCCCAAACACGACACCAAGGCCTGGCGCAAGCACGCGGGCTTCATCGCCTGGCCTACGATTCTTTTCTTCACCGTGGTGCTCGCCGCCTGGGTGAGCTTCGCGCTGCTCGCCTGGCAGGGGCGAATCGGCCTGGGCCTCACCTTCGTGCTGCAAACCGTGTGCGCCTACTTAATTTTCACTCCCCTGCACGAGGCCTCCCACGGCAACGTCGCGGGGCAGAACAAGCGCCTGCGACC
>JBCCLG010000440.1:0-5249 GCA_039027015.1 Acidobacteriota bacterium
ACCCCGTGCGCGGCCCGGGCGGCGAGGTCCTGGGCGACGCCGGGTGGGGCAACCGCAAAGACATCCGCAACGCCGTCGAGGCGGCGCGCAAGGCCGCGGGCTGGTCGCGGGCTACGGCGCATCTGCGCGCCCAGATCCTCTACTACCTCGGCGAGAACCTGGCGTCCCGCGCCGACGAGTTCACCGGCCGCCTGTGCGCCTTGACCGGAGCGTCGGCCGCCGATGCCGGGCGCCAGGTGGAGGCGTCGGTGGAGCGGCTTTTCACCTGGGCCGCATGGGCCGACAAATACGACGGCGCGGTGCACGGCGTGCCCCAGCGCAACGTGACCCTGGCGATGCCCGAGCCGTGGGGCATTCTCGGCATCGCCTGCCCCAGCGAGGCGCCGCTGCTCGGCTTTCTCTCCCTGGTGGCGCCGGCGATCGCCCTGGGCAATCGGGTGATCGCCGTGCCGTCGCCCGCTGCCCCGCTGGCCGCCACCGACCTTTACCAGGTGCTCGATACATCCGACGTGCCGGCGGGCGTGGTCAACATCGTCACCGGCGATCGAGAGGCGCTGGCTCGGGTGCTGGCCGAACACGACGAAGTGGCGTGCCTGTGGTACTTCGGCACGGCGGAGGGCTCGGCGGCGGTGGAGGAGCTGTCGGCGGGCAACCTCAAGCGCACCTGGACCGGCGGCGGCCGCCGTCGCGACTGGCAGGATCCGGAGCAGGGCGAGGGTCCCGACTTTCTGCGTCAGGCCACGCGCATCAAGAACATCTGGGTTCCCTACGGAGAATAAAGGCATGACTCGAAAAATTGCCGTCCTCATGCTCCTCCTGGCGGCCTGGCCGCTCGCTGCCCCGGGCGACGTTCTGGTGCTCAAAAACGGCGAGCGCATGGAGACCCGCGGCCCGTGGGAGGTCAAGGGCCGTCAGGTCGTTTTCACCACCCCCGAGGGTCGACTCTCTTCGGTCCGTCTCTCGGAGGTCGATCTCGAAGCCAGCGACCTGGCCACCAACCCGCCTCCGCCTCCGCCTCCGCCGCCCCCGCCGCCCAAATTCCCGCGCCGCGAGGGACCCGCTCCCGAGCCGGTGATGACCTTCACCAACAGCAGCCTCGGCACCACCCGCCAGGAGCCCCAAAGCCTGATCGACATCTTCCGGATCGAGTTCAACAAGTCGCGGGCCAAGGCCAATAGCGTCGCCCTCGACTACGAGGATCAAGAGGCCCTCGAGAAGCACGATCGAGCCATGGTGGCCGGCGACACCGTGCTCTACCTGGTGGAGTCGACCTGCGCGGGCTTCCCCGATCTGCTGAAGCCGATCACCGAAGATCTCGAGATCGAAGACCTGCAAAAGGACCTCGACCTCTGCGCCGACGCCCTCAATGCCAAGAGCGCGAGCCTCGACGATCCCCTGGTCGCCCGAATCCTGGTCGACGCCATCCCGATGCTGCGGCGCTTCCCCGTGGACGTGCGCAAGATCGTGGCGCGCCAGCAGGCGCGCAAGGACGCCAGGGGCTCTCTCTCTGCCGAGCAGGAGGAAGCGGAGAATCAGGAGGCCGAGGAGGCCGAACCGGAAGATCCCTGAATCGGCCGAGCTGCCGGCCGAGGCGACTCCCGTGAGCGAAGGGCGCCCCAAATCGCTGGGGAGGAAAGCCGGGGCGAGCCCGCTGGCGGCTCATCAAGAAGAGGAAGGCAGCCTCTTTTCGGTCAGGCTCGCGGGTCTTCAGCTGCAGATCAAGAACCGGGTTGCCGAGTCTAGGCGGGACCGTTCGTCTGATCCGAACGTCGGCCGTCGATGAAACGTCCGCGCCCGGGGCCCCATAAAGGGTTGAGGCGTAAGCATGGCTGCAAGCATGAACGGGCAGAATAACGGGCGAATTTGGAGAAGGCTGCTGGACCTGGCCCGGTCCGTCCTTCTCCCGACAGATTTTTTCTGCGAGCTTGCCCCTCGCGTACTGAGACCTCGGGGACCATGATGACGAAATCGAGGGAGCTCCGCCTCCCGGCGCACCGCCAATCTTTTGGCCGCAGCGTGCTTCGCGCCGCGGCGTTTGTCTTGGGCTTCGTAGCGCCCTCCTGGGCCTCGGCCCACGTGGTTTTCATTCCAGAGGACGCGGGCGCCCTGCGCAAATCAGGCGGCGTCACCGCCACCTTCGAGCGCGACGAGGGTTCCGTCTCGATCGTGCGCTTCGACGGCGACTATGACCGCGGCGTCCCCAACTTCAATGTCGCGCCCCGCCAGGCGGTGGCCGAGGCGTATTACGGCGCGCACCCCGACAGTCTCGATTTTCTCGTCATCTTCACGACTTTTGACTTCGACCTCGGCGGCGCCCGGGCCTTCTACGTCAGCATCCAAAACGACATCGACGGCATCGGCCTCGAGCGCTTCGACGTCTCCAATCAATTCGGCAGCGGCGACGGCGAGCCCGGCCGGCTCCAGGGCTATATCGATATGGGCCGGCTCGGCTCCTACTCCCTCGACCCGCGCACTGCGGGCTACGAGGAGCTGCTCGGCAGGCTCGGCCACGAGATCGGCCACCGCTGGTGCTGCTACGTCGAGATCGATCGTCCGGGCCTCGAGGCCGACGCGCTCCTGGGGGTCAACGGCGATCACTGGAGCGATCTCTACTCGAGCGGCGCGTCGCTCCTCTACGGCCACGACTGGCAGGATAACGGCGACGGCAGCTTCACCTCGCGCGCCATTCGCTCGTTCTACGGGCCCCTGGATCTCTATCTTGCGGGGTTCCTGCCGCCCGAGCAGATCGGCCCTCAGCTGCTGATCGAGAACCCGGCGCTCGACCCCGCCGTGCTGCCCGAGGAGCGGGACACGGCCGAGGGCTCGGCCACCTCTTTCGAGGTCAGCGACATCGTGCGCGCCCTGGGGCCCCGCTCGCCCGCGGCGTCCGAGAGCCGGCGGGGCCTGCGCGCCGGGTTTGTTCTGGTGGCGCGCCCCGGCGAGGAGATCGACCCCGAGCAGATCTCGGCCTTGGGGCGCCTGCGCCTCGACTTCGCGGAGCGCTTCGCCGCGCTCACTGGCGGCCTCGGCATCCTCGAGCTGCACCCCGACGGCCGGCCCGATTTTGAGGCGGGAACGCCCGAGGGCGGCACGGGCGGCGGCGAGATTCGCACGGAGCCCGCGGACGTGAGCCTGGCGCTCTCCTGGCTGCGCTCCCAGCAGCGGGCGGACGGCTCCTGGCTCGACACCGAAGGCACGCGCCTGCGCGACACCCACGAGACCCTCGAGGCGCTGCTGGCCCTCGACCCGACCTTCTCAGGGTTGCCCGCGGCCCTTGACTGGCTGCGCGCCCGGGCTCTTGCCAGCGTCGACGATTCGGCGCGCGCGTTGACCGCGCTGGGCGGCTCGGGCTTCGAATCGCCCGAGGCTCTGGCCGCGCTTCTTGCCACCCAGAACGCCGACGGCGGCTGGGGCGCCGGCGGACGCCACGGCAGCTCGCCCCTCGATACGGCCCTGGCTCTCGAGGCCCTGCGCGATCGCGGGCCGCCCGAAGTCCTAAGCCGCGGCTTCGACTTTCTGGCCGCTCAGGAGTTGCCGGAGGGCGGCTGGTCCAGCGGCGATGCGGGGGCGGCGCGGGCCTCGACCACGGCGCTCATCGTCGAGTCGCTGCTCGGCGCCGGCCGCGGCTCAGACCCCTCGATTCCGCGGGCTCTTTCTTATCTGGCGTCGGTTCAAAACGACGACGGCGGCTTCGGCGACAGCCCGTCGTCAGTCCACGGCACGGCGCGGGTGCTCTCGCTCCTGGTGGCCCTCGATTCCGCGGGCCTCGCCGGGCCTGATCTCATCGACCGCTCGGCGGCCGAGGCCTATCTCTCGACGCGTCAGACCGTCGACGGCAGCTGGGACGGCAGCGTGTTTGCGACCTCACTCGCCGCCCGCGCCCTCGAGCAGGGGCGGCTCCCGAATTTGGCGGTGGGCGCCCTCGAGGCCGATCCCGCCGCGCCGCGGGACGGCGAGCGAGTGCGCCTGACCGTACCGGTGAGCAACACCGGCGGCGCCCCGGCGGCGGCGGAGCTGCAGGTTTTTGACGGCGAGCCCGGGGCGGGCGTTCTGATCTCCAGCGCGTCTCTCACCCCGCTCGCTCCCGGCGAGCGCCGGCGGGTCGACGTCTTCTGGGACACCCTGGACCTCGCGGGCGATCACAGGATCGTGGCGGTGATCGATCTAGCGGGCGCCGTCGAGGAGTCCGACGAGAGCGACAACCGGAGCGCCCTCGAGATCACCGTCGAGGCGCCTCCTGAGGGCGTTGAGCTGGAGGTGGCGGATCTCACCATCTCTCCGGCCGAGCCCTCCGAGCTGCCTGTAGACCTAATGTTCCTGACCGCCGTGCGCAACCTGGGCGCGGACGACGCCTCGGGGGTCGTGGTTCGACTGTGGCGCGGCGAGCCTTCGAGCGGCGATCTGGTCTTCGAAACCGCGGTGGACCTGCCCTCGCGGGCGACCCTGCCGGTGCAGACCACGGCCACGCTCGGCTCGCCGGGCCTGAGTTCCTACGTGGTCGAAGTCGACGCCGAAGGCGCTTTCGTCGAAGGCGATGAGACCAACAACACCGCCCGCGCCGAGGTCGTGACTCAGCCGAATCTCGATCTCGAGGTCGGGGCCATCGAGGCTCTGGGCCTGCCGGTGGTGGGCTCTGATCTGACCCTCACAGTTCCTGTGCGCAACCGCGGCACGGTGGACCTCGAGCGCAACGTGGATCTCGTGATCTCGGTAGACGAGGGCGCGGGCCCGGTCGAGATCGCCCGCCGCTCGGTCTTCCTGACCGCCGGCCAGCTCGAGCGAATCGACACGGTCTGGCGCGCGACGCGGGAGGTCACGGTCACGGTGACCGCCGAGCTCGACCTTG
The DNA here is from genome assembly GCA_039027015.1 of Acidobacteriota bacterium. Lineage (GTDB taxonomy): Bacteria > Acidobacteriota > Thermoanaerobaculia > Multivoradales > J023 > JAUIJL01. The sequence continues at coordinate 4,847 of JBCCLG010000440.1, forward strand.
CGGGCACGCCGCTGGTTCTCGACTCGAATCCGGGCAACAACCTCGAAACGCTCGAGATCGCGGTGGGCGAGAACACCCTGCCGAACCTGAGCGTCACGGCCGCGGGCATCGCCATCAGCCCGTCGCCGGCGCTCGAGGGCTCGGCCCTCGAGGTGCGCGCGGTAGTGGAGAACACCGGCGCGGCGATCGGCGCCTTCGCGGCGCGGCTGTGGGACGGTCCGCCCGAGAGCGGCGCGCTTGTGGGCGATCCGGCGCTCTTCGCCGGCCTGGACGCCGCGAGCCAGGCGGAGGCGGTCTTCACCTGGCCGCGCGTTTCAGGCGACGGCGACCGCCTGCTCACCCTGGTGCTCGAGCCCGAAACGCCGGTGACCGAGATCTCCGCGGAAGACAACACCCTCCTCAT
>JBCCLG010000441.1:0-5247 GCA_039027015.1 Acidobacteriota bacterium
CGCTCGGCCAGGGCTTCGTCGAACGGCAGGCCCGCGAGGCGCACCAGCCGAAGCCGGCACCTCGCTCCCAGCTCAGGCAGCAGGTCCAGGCAGTAGTCGGCGATGCCCGAGCGCACCGGCGGCAGGGGCGACACCAGATCGAGGGCGACGGCGGGAGCTTCGGTCACGGTCGGGCTAGCTCTCGGCGGTCATGCCCTCGCGCAGCCAAGCCTCGATGAACGGGGTCAGGTTGCCGTCGAGAACGCCGTCGGCGTCGCCGACCTCGGTGCTCGTGCGGTGATCCTTCACCATGCGGTAAGGGTGCAGCACATAGGAGCGAATCTGACTGCCGAAGGAGATCTCCATCTTGGCGTCCTCGATCGCCGCGCGCTCTTCGTCGCGCTTGCGCATCTCGAGATCGTAGAGGCGGATCTTCAGGATCTTCATTGCCGTGGCGCGGTTCTTGTGCTGGCTGCGCTCGTTCTGGCAGGTCACCACGATGCCCGTGGGCAGGTGGGTCATGCGCACCGCGGAGTCGGTCCGGTTGACGTGCTGGCCGCCCGCGCCGCTCGCCCGGTAGGTGTCGATCTTGAGGTCCTTATCGAGCACCTCGATCTCGATATCGTCATCGATCTCGGGGTAGACGTAGACCGAAGCGAAGGATGTTTGGCGCCGGGCCGCGGCGTCAAAAGGGCTGATGCGAACCAGGCGGTGCACGCCGGACTCGCCCTTCAAAAAGCCGTAGGCGTTTTCGCCGCGCACGGCGAAGGTCGCGCTCTTGATGCCCGCCTCGTCGGCGTCCTGCTGCTCGAAAAACTCGAGCTTGAAGCCGCTGGCCTCGGCGTAGCGCAAATACATACGCAGCAGCATGGCGGCCCAATCCTGGGACTCGGTGCCGCCGGCCCCCGGGTGGATCGCCAGGATCGCGTTGCGACCGTCATCGGGGCCCGAGAGCTTGATCTCCATCTCCTGGCGGTCGATGTCTTTCTCCACCCGCGCGAGGAAGTCCAGAAGCTCGGGATCGCTTTCGTCCTCGGAGGCCAGCTCCCGCCAGGTCTCGAGCTCTTCGATATCCGCACGGATCTGCTTCAGGGTCTCGACCTTGCGCTCCACGGAGCGGCGCTTCTGCAGAATCGGCGCGCTCTTCGCAGGATCGTCCCAAAAGTCGGGCGCCTGCATCTCGCGGTCGAGCTCGGACAGCTCGCTCTCTACGCCAGCCTGGTCAAAGAAACCCCCGGACGTTTTCGAGTTTTTCAGACAGTCGATCGAAGCTCTCGTTCAGCTGGAAGTTCATGTCGCAGGTCCTGGTGGCAGAAAAGACTCAGAGTTCGTAATCAAAGCTCGTGTCAAGCGGCGTATTCGCCCCGAGCCGGACGCTTGGCGGCCCGGATCATAGCTCCGCCCGGCCGCGTCACCAAGAGACGGACGGAGAAGAGTCACGGCGGTCTCCCGTGCTTCTCTTGACTCCGCCCTGTGGGAACGTTACTTTCAGCCCTTCTAGACAGACTCAGGGCCACCGGTATTGCGTTCGCGGGCGACCGTCCGCAGCGGCCCCCCAAAAGCGGAGATCAGCTGACATGAAAAAAGTCGCACTCTCGTGCCTCTCGGCACTCCTACTCGCCGGAGCGGCCTCCACCGCCACCGCGCAGACTCCCCGCAGCGCCCCTGACGGAAGCCCTGGGGTTCAGGGCACCGTTCACGCCGACGGCAGCCGCTTTGGGGTCGGCACCATCACTTTCGACAACAACGTTCCCTTTGAGCGCGACGGGCAGGTCGACGGCCTGATCGGCAACCAGTTCGACCCCGCCGGCACTCACTCGATCAGCTCGGTCAGCTTCAAGGTCGCGGGTAATTACGTAACGGGCGGGTCCACGGGCTCGATCGTTATGACCCTCTGGGACGTCAACGCCGCGAGCGTGCAGCTTCTGCAGCGTCAGAACATCACCAACGCGCCCGGCATTCCTTTCGGCGGCACCGGCTTAATCACCAACGTCACGGTCAGCGTTCCGCTGACGGCGGCCGTTATGAACCACACGGGCGCCTTCATCGGCGGCCTTCGCAACACGGCCTACGCCGCCTGTGGCGGCAGCACCGCGCTCAACTCCACCTGCGACGGCGTGGCGCTCACCGAAGGCGCCACCGACCCCGGCCAGGGCTTCAACGCCGTGCGCGTGCCGTTTACCAGCGGAGCCTTCATCCCGAGCCTCACCACCTTCGGCTCCGCGGGTACCGCCATCCCCAATCGCAACGCGATTTTCCGGGCGACCGGCGACAACCTGCCCGTCGAGCTGATGTCGTTCGAGGTCCAGTAGGCGCGAGCCGACGATCCTGACTGGCTTGAAGAGTCAGGCCCCCCGGGGCCCCAAGCACTCCTCCGGAAACCGACCCGGAGCCTCGGTACGAAAAAGCGCTAGCCTCCTCTTCGCGGGGCTGGCGCTTTTTGCGCTGAGAGCCTCGGGGACCGAACAGGCCGTGGGGAACGAGCAGGCTCCGGAAAACAACGCCCGGGGCTCTGCGGTCGTGGCCACGCCCCGCGAGGGGGCGGTCACCCGAAAACGGGTCCTCGAGTGGTGCCGCCTCGACCAGCGCGGCTGCGCCGAGCCCAGGCGCCTCTTCGCGGCGGCCGAGGACCTCGCGGTGCGCGCGGAGCTGAGCCGCCGATTTCGCGCGGATCGACTCCCCGCCGCTGGCCCCCGAGATCCGAGGGAGAGCGAGGCCTTTGAGAGGAGCCGCGCGGCGGCGCTCGATCGGCTGGCCGGGCGCCTCTTGGTGGAGCACCTCCGCTCCCGGGCCGGGGAGCCGAGCGAGGGGCAGCTGCGCCGGGAGTTTGAGGCCTTGCCGGCCCGCCAGGCAGAGCCTCGCTGGCGCCTGCGGAATCTCTTCCGCCGCTCGCCTCTCGGCGCCTCGGCGGCGCAGCGCGCGGCGCTGCGGCGGGAGATGGAGACCCTGCGCTCCGAGATCGAGGGCGGCCGGAGCTTTGCCGAGGTCGCCAAAGCGCGCTCGGACTCCGAAACACGCTGGCGCGGCGGCGCCCTGGGCCTGGTCACCCTCGACCGCCTTCATCCGGCGATCGCGGCGGCGGTCCGTCCGCTCGAGGGAGGCGGCCTGAGCCCGGTCGTCGAAACGGCCGAGGGGTGGACCCTGGTCGAGGTGCTGGAGGTTATCCAGCCCCAGGAGACCTCCTTCGCCACCGCCCGCGACAAGCTGACGACCCGCTGGCGCGAGCGCCAAATCGAGAGTGAGCTTAAGGCCATCGACAAACGCGCGCCGTCCGGCCAGGAAACCGAGGGGCGCGCCGCCGAGGCCCGGCGCCTGGGCCGGATGAAGGAGCCGGCGGCGCTCCGGCGCGTTCGGCACCTCACGCAGAAGCTCGAGGCGCAGCGGGCCGCCAACCTGCTCGCCGGGCCCTCGGTCAGCTCTCCCAGCCGCGCCGAGGCGCGAGCCTTCTACGAGAATCTCGACGATCCCTGGACCCGGCCGAGGCGCCGCCGCCTCGAGGCCCTGGAGCTGCCGATCGATCCCGCTAAGCCCTCCGAGCTCTACCGGCGGGCCCGGGCCTGGGGCCAGCAGGCCGCAGGCGGCGCGCTCAGCTTCGAGGAGCTCCGCGAGCGACTCGGCGGGGACGTCAGCTACCGGGGCCTCGGCTGGAAGACCGACAAGCAGCTTTGGCTGCTGGGGCTCAACGTCGACCGGGCGGCCCAGGCCCTCGAGGTCGGTCAATCCTCCCCTTGGATCCAGGAAGGCCAAACCCTTCACCTTCTGCGGCTGATCGAGATCGAGCCCGAGGCCGAGCTGAGCTTCGAGCAGGCCGAGGAGCGCGTGTGGGCGACCCTCCGCCGCCGCGCCCTCCAGGAGGCGGGTGAGGCTCTGCGGACCCAGGTCCTCGAGCAGATAGACTTCCGCTTCGCGCGCCCTCTGCCGCCGCCCGCCGGCCGCGGCCCGAAAAAATCTCCCCCGCCATGACCGCCGCCACGTCGACCTCGCCCCCCCGCTCGGCCCGGAATACAGGCCTTCTCGGGCCCGCCCTCGCCCTCACCGCCGCCCTCTGCCTCACCCCCTTGGCTGGCTGCGGAGCGGGCGCCGGCGGAACCGCGGCCGGCGACTGGAACCTTCTGTTCGTCACCTTCGACACCACCCGCGCCGACGCCCTCAGCTGCTACGGCCACGAAGACGCCAAGACCCCGACCCTCGACGCCTTGGCCGCCGAAGGATTCCTCTTCGAGCAGGCCTTCGCGACCGTGCCGATCACCCTGCCCTCGCACTCCAGCCTGTTCACGGGCACCTATCCGATGGCCCACGGAGTGCGCGAGAACGGCAGCTTTCGCCTGGCGGAGTCGCGCACCACCCTGGCCGAGGTTCTGGGCGGCGCGGGCTTTGCCACGGGGGCTGCGGTGGGCTCCTTTCCGCTCACCCGAGGCTTCGGCATCGAGCAGGGCTTCGGCTTTTTCGACGACAACATCACGGCGGCGCGGCGCAATATCGAGGGCAAGGTCACCAGCGATATCGACAGCCTCTACTTCGACGAGCGCCCGTCGCAGCACGTGAACGACGCCATCCTCCCCTTTCTCGAGAAACAGGCCGGCGGGCGGTTTTTCGCCTGGCTGCACTATTGGGATCCTCACCAGCCCCTGATACCCGCGCCGCCCTTCGACCAGCTCTTCGCCCACGATCTTTATCAGGGCGAAATCGCCCAGGCAGACCAAAGCCTCGGCCAGATCCTGGCGGAGCTCGAGCGCCTGGGCGTGCTCGAGAAGACCCTCATCGTGATGGCCGGCGACCACGGCGAGGGGCACGGCGAGCACGGAGAGGACTCCCACTCTCTTCTGGCCTACAACTCCACCCTCCACGTTCCGCTCATCGTCAAGATTCCGGGCCGAGAGGGCGGGGTAAGAATCGCCGATCGAGTCTCGACCATCGACGTCATGCCCACGCTTCTCGAGCTGCTGGGGCTCGAGGCGCCGCCGACGATGCAGGGCGAGTCGCTCCTGCCGCTGATCGAGAGCGGCCGCCGAGAGGGCCGGGAGCGCCCGATCTACGCCGAGACCCTCTCGCCCCGCCTGTCCCACGGCTGGGGTGAGCAAAGGGCGGTCTTTTATGGCGACCAGAAGTACATCCACGGGCCGCGCTCGGAGCTTTACAACCTGCGCCTCGATCCGCGGGAGCTCGACGACCTGGCGCCTCAAAAGCCCGAGGACGCGAGCGAAATGAAGCGCCTCCTCGAGGGGCTGCTGAAGCGCTACTCGGTGGCCGACGCGGCCGACTCGGTTC
>JBCCLG010000442.1:0-5246 GCA_039027015.1 Acidobacteriota bacterium
ATTCAGCGGCCAGCAACCCGGTGTATCCGATGAGGTTGCCTGCGAGTTCAGGACCGAAGCTGTCCACGATTTGGGCGGCCTGCTGCACATAGTCGAGGTTTCCGGTGATCAGTGTGAGAGCTGCGAGATTGGACACCATGATACCGTTGGCGTTCGGTGTGGCATCGTCCGTTCCAGATGCCAGCCGCACAATGACGTCGGAGGTATCTTCGGCGGATGTCGCGTAACGGTGATCGGTTGCCAGCCAGTAGTGTTCATTCAGACTGCGGGTTAGGTTTTCTGCATCTTTTAAGAACTGAGGCTGGTTGGTCGCCTGGTAGAGCCGAAGTGCGGCCCAGATCAGGTTGGCGTGGTCACTTGCTGTTCCAGGCGCGTTGCAACGACCTTTTCGCCAGGCATGTTGAAGGCGGCCCTCTACGATCATGTGGGTTGTGACGAAGGTGTAGGCGTTGGTGGCTGTATCGATCCAGTTGGTGCGATCGAAGACCTGGCCGGCGCGGGCCAGTGCCGCGATCATCAGTCCGTTCCAGTCTGCCAACACTTTGTCATCCCAGCCGGGGTGCGTGCGTGTTTTGCGAGCTTCGAACAGTCTCGTGCGAAGCTCCTGGAGCCGGTGTTCGTCAACGTCGCCAAGCCAGGGTTTCGAATTCAAGCGGTTGGGGATGTTTGCGCCGTCCCAGTTCCCGCCTTCAGTGATGTCATAGTGGCTGCCGAAGAATGCCGCGTCTTTGGTTCCGATAGCTTCTTCGATCTCAGTTTCAGACCAAACGTAGAACTTTCCCTCGACGCCTTCGCTGTCTGCATCCAGTGAGGCTGCGAAGCCTCCACCTTCGGCGATCATTTCGCGCTGGAGCCAATCCACTGTTTCCTCAATGCGCTGGGCATACACCGGGTCTTGCGTTTCTCGCCACGCTTCGGTCAGGAGATCAATGAGTAGCGCGTTGTCGTAGAGCATCTTTTCGAAGTGCGGAACCTTCCACTCGCGGTCGGTGGCGTAGCGGTGAAAGCCGCCGGCCAGCTGATCGTAGACGCCGCCGCGGCCCATGCGGTCGAGGGTCACGGTCACCATCTCCGCCGCTTCCTCATCACCGTCCTCAGCCAGATCGAGCAGCAGGTGGAGATTGGCGGGCGAGGGGAACTTCGGCGCGTTTCCAAACCCCCCCCACGCGGCGTCGAAGCGCTCCACGAGGCCGGCCTTGGCCGCCTCCACGACCTCCTCCGACAACGCCGGCTCTTCGCGGGGCGTGCCGCGCTCCTCGAGCATCTGCCCCATGGCTTTGGCCATCTCCGCCGCCTGGGTCATGACGTCCTCGCGCCGGGTGGTCCAGGCGTTGTGCATGGAGAGCAGCACCGTGCGAAACGACGGACGGCCGTGTCGGTCGGCGAGCGGGAAGTAGGTGCCGGCAAAAAAAGGCCTGAGCTCGGGGGTGAGAAAAACCGAGTTGGGCCAGCCGCCCTGCTGGGTGAAGAGCTGGGTCGCCGCCATGTAGATCTCGTCGAGATCCGGACGCTCCTCGCGATCGACCTTGACGTTGATGAAGTGCTCGTTCATCAGCGCCGCGGTGCCGGCATCGGCGAAGGACTCGCGCTCCATCACGTGACACCAGAAGCAGGTGGCGTACCCCACCGAGAGAAAGATCGGCTTATTCTCTTCGCGGGCGCGGCGGAGGGCCTCGGGCCCCCAGGGATACCAGTCCACGGGGTTGTTTTGGTGCAGGAGCAGATAGGGGCTGGTCTCCTCGGCCAGTCGGTTGCTGCGCGCCATCCCTCGACCCCTCAATCCTGCCAAATGGCGACGTCGAAGCGGCCGCCCGAGTCGGCGGCGCCGCGGAACATGCCCGGGGAGTTGAAGACCAGCGCCAGACGACCGTCCGAGTCGACGGCGATCAGCCCGCCGTCGCCGGGCTCGAGCACGCCGTGAATCACCTCGCGGGCGGCCTCCTCGAGACCCATACCGCCCAGCGCCATATGCATCGACACCCGGTGCGCCACGCTGTGGCGGATGAACTCCTCGCCCTTGCCCGTACAGGAGATCGCGGCCGTGCGGTTGTCGGCGTAAGTGCCGGCGCCGATCACCGGCACGTCGCCGATGCGGCCGAAGCGCTTGTTGGTCATGCCGCCGGTGGAGGTGGCCGCGGCGAGATTGCCCTCGCGGTCGCGCGCCACGGCGCCCACCGTGCCGTGTTTGCTGGCGGCGCCCTCGGCGGCGAGGGCCTCCTGAAGCTGCTGCCAGCGGCGCTCGGTGTAGAAGTACTCGGGCTCCACGCGGGTCACCGCCAGCTCGTCGGCGAAGGCCTCGGCGCCATCTCCGGCCATGAACACGTGCCTGGAGCGCTCCATGACGCCGCGCGCCACCTCGATCGGGTTTCTCACCGTGGTGAGGCGCGCCACGGCGCCGCAGGAGAGGTCGCGGCCGTCCATGATGGCCGCGTCGAGCTCGTGACGGCCGTCATGGGTGAAGACCGCCCCCTTGCCGGCGTTGAATTCCGGCGCGTCCTCCAGAACCTTGACCACCGCCTCCACCACGTCGAGCGCGGCATCGCCGGCCTCGAGGCGCTGCTGACCGAGGCGCAGGGCGGACTCGAGGGCCGAGCGGTAGCGCTCGACCACCTCCTCGGGCAGGTCCTGGGGGATGACCCCGGCGCCGCCGTGAATGGCGATCGCCCACTCCGCCGAGGGCGCCTGTGCGGACGTCCCGGCCGCAGCGCCGGCAGCGGACGCTGCCTGAACGCCCTCACCTCCGCCCGCCGCGCCGCCCTGGGGCGAGCAGGCCATGAGGCTCAGACCGCCGACTAGCAGGATGCAGGCCAGGGCCGCACGGGAGAGGATCGAGGCGCCGGGCTGGGCGGCGGCGGTTTGGGAAACGGCGCCGGAGCGCGAAGGGTAGACGGTCGTGGGAAGCTGCGGCGGCGGTGTCATCGTGCGGTCTCCGGCGTGTCGCGGCAGGACGTTGGCGGCCTGCGCCTGAGTTTTGGCGAAGAGGGGCGGAGGGTCAAGGTCGGCGCTCGCCGAGGAAGAGCTGCAGCAGCTCTCGGGCGGCGCCGGTCGGGGTGGCGGCGCCTTCGCTCACCAGGCGCTCCAGCTCGGGTAGACGGCTGGCCACGCGCGGATCTTCGCGGAAGCTGCGCTCGAGACTTTCATCGAGCATCGACCACATCCAGCGCAGGTCTTGGCGACGCCTTTGGGCCTCGAGGTCGGGGGCCAGCTGACGGCGGTGCTCCTCGAGGGACTGCCACACTTTGTCGAGCCCCTCGCCGGTGCTGCTGCTGCAGGTCAGAACCCGCGGCCGCCTGCCGGCCCTAGAGCGCACCAGGCGCAGGGCCGAGGCGTACTCGAGACGCGCACTTTTGGCCAAATCCACGCGCTCGCCGTCGGCTTTGTTCACCGCCACCACGTCGATCAGCTCGAGCAGACCGCGCTTGATGCCCTGCAGCTCGTCGCCGGCCCCGGGGATCAGCAGCAGGAGCAGGGTGTCCACCATCTCGGCGACCACGGCCTCGCTCTGGCCGACGCCGACGGTCTCCACCAGGACGATCTCGAAGCCGGCGGCTTCGCAGAGCAGCAGAGTTTCGCGGGTTTTGCGCGCCACGCCGCCCAGCGAACCGCCAGAGGACGAGGGCCTGATGAAGGCCCGGGGGTGGACGGAGAGCTGACCCATGCGGGTTTTATCGCCCAGCACCGAGCCGCCGGTAATGCGGCTTGAAGGATCGACCGCCAGCACCGCCAGGCGCGTGCCGTCATCCGCCAGCCGGGTGCCGAGAGCCTCGATAAAGGTGCTCTTGCCCACCCCGGGCACGCCGGTGATGCCGATGCGGTGGGCGCCGCCGGTGGCCGGCAGCAGGCGGCGCAGCAGCTCCTGGGCTCGCTCCTGGTGCTCGGGGCGATGGGACTCCACGAGGGTCATGGCGCGCGCTAGAAGAGCGCGATCGCCGGCCAGAACGCCCGCCTCCAGCTCGCCTAGGGAAGGCGGCCGACGGCGAGGTCGGCGGGGGGACGCCGGGGCGCTCACTCGCGGGACCGCGGCCCTTCACCGAAGGCTTTTTCGAGCACCGCCGCCAGCCGATAGCCGGCCATGACCAGGCGCCTCTGGGCGACCAGCTGAACGCGCGTGCGGTACACCTCGGACGGCGACCTCCCCTCGGCGATGCCGACGTAGGCCACCGTGACGGCCAGCCTGTGCCCTTCCCGCGCCCACTCGTGCGGGTCGAGCTGCCAGCGGGCCGGAAGCGCGGCTTCCGGAACCCGGGCCAGCACCTCCGCCGCCGCCGAGGCGATCTGCCCGGAGCTACTCTCGGGTCCGAGGCGCTGGTCGAAGAGCCCGCCGGCGCGGTCCCAAAAGAAGTGCAGATTGTCCTCGGCGAGCTCGAAGTCGTTGCCGCCGCGGTCTCCCTCGGGCCGATCGGGGGTGTAGCGGCTCACGCAGTGCAGCGGCTGGTGGACGTCGCCCACCACGTGGATCAAGACCCGCAGGCTGAAGGCCTTGGCGAGATCGGAGGCCTGCTCGCCGGCGAGGGTCTCGAGCGCCCGCTCGATCGCCTCGACCGCGTTGTCGGTCTTTGCCGGCGGCAACTCGCCGAGGCCGCCGTCGTTGAACGGCAGGTTGATGTAGTGCCAGCGGTCAAAGGCGCTCCAGCCCTGGGCGCGCACGTCGTCCAGCCACAGGGAGGCGCTCACGAAGCTATCCCGGCGCGGCTCGAAGTCGGCCAGAATCGCGATCAGCCGATCCGCCTCGGTCCGCGAGTCTTCGCTCAGGCGGTCGTAGGCGATCTGCGCGATCACCAGGTGGCTGGCGGCGCGCCAGGCTTCGGCCGGCGAGGCGGGCGCGGCGAGGGCCGAAAGGGCGATCAGCGCGGCGCCCGCGGCTCTTCGAAGCGCCGCGGGCGGTCTCAACGCTCGATCTCGGCCTCGACGGCGAATTCCGCCTCGGGCTGCCTGAAGATCACGGAGGTCGAGTGGATCGGCGCCAGAACCTTGTGCTGCCGCTGATTGAAGGAGAGCCGGAACTCGTAGAAGCCGTGGGCGCTGACCGCCACCAAAGTGGCCTTGCCGTTCTTGATGCCGAGCTGCTCGTTGGTGATCTGCACTTCCGCCGGTAAATCCATGGCTCTCTCCGCGTCGTGACTGGTCAGCTGAGGTGGGTGGGTGGGCGACCCGAATGGATCTCTCGTGAGGAGCGACTCAGTCCTGGTATTGCCCCTGCTCTTTATAGTCCTTGAGCTTGCGCTGCAGCGTGCGCAGGCCGATCC
>JBCCLG010000443.1:0-5246 GCA_039027015.1 Acidobacteriota bacterium
GTCGATCGAGTATCCTTCGCCCTCAAGGAGGGAGACCCGGCTCCCATTTCTATCCCGCGAGGAGACACACCATGGCGAACGAAGAGAATCCCTACGCTCCCCCCCAGGCCCCGTCCTACGCGCCGCCACCGCCGCCGGGAAACGGTGGTGGAGCCCGGCTACCCTGGGAAGATCGCGACACGCTGGGCTTCATGCCCGCGCTGATCGAGACCCTCAAGCTGATTTTTACCGATCCGCGCGGAGCCTTCTCGCGGCTTCGGCTCGACGGTCAATATGTACCGCCGCTGATTTTCAGCCTGCTGGTCAGCTGGGTGATGGGCATCATCAACCAGGTCTGGAGCCTGGGCTTCAGCGCGATCTTCAGCTTTGGCGACGTGGCGGCGATGGGCGTCAGCCTGGGGCAGGTGGTGGCCTACGCCCTGCTCTACCCGATCGCCCATCCGATCGTGCTTCTGCTGGTCAGCGGCATCTACCACCTGAGTCTTTCGGTTCTGGGCGGCCTGCGGAACTCCGAGCTGGGCTTTGAGGGCAGCTTCAAGATCCTGAGCTACGCCATGGCGTCGAATGTCGCCTATATCGTTCCCATCATCGGACCCTTCATCGGCCTAGGGTTTTTTCTCTATTTCATTTTCATCGGTTTCGAGACGGCCCATCGGGCCGACCGCAAGCAGGCGATCCTCGGGGCGCTGCTGCCGCTGCTTCTGTGCTGCCTGTGCGGCGTGATTGCGGCCCTCGTCGGCGGTGGACTGGCGGCGTTCTGAGGCCTGCCGTGAGTCACGCGCCCAGCAATTCGGGCGAGCTGGCGCCGGCGGGACGCCAGCTCGCCGTGCTGTGGGCGGGCGCGGTGCTCTGCCTGGTCGCTCTTTCCCCCTTCGGTTCGGCGATCGCCGGCTTCATGGGCGCCTGCCCGTTCAAAGAGACGACCGGCGTTCCGTGCCCGAGCTGCGGCACTTCCCGGGCTGCCATGGGCCTCGCGCGGCTCGACGTTTGGGGCGCTTTCAGCGCCTACCCGCTGCCCACCCTCGGCTGGACCTTTTTTGTTCTCGGGGGCCTTTGGGCCGGCGCGTGGACCGCCCTGGGGCGCGATCTGCCGAGCCTGCCGCGGCGGCTGCCGCGCTGGGCGCTGATCCTCGTCGTCGCGGCGATGCTCGGGAATTGGGCCTACTCGATCGCCACCGGCGTGTGAGCCCGCGCGCCCTCGCGGGCGGCAGAAACCTCTTTTCGGCGATCCTCGAAGAGTTCCCAGTGGGCGGGTGACCCGGTTGCCAACCGGGCACTAGCGCCTGCTACGATTCCCAGGAAGCCCCTCGATCAGCCTGCTCGGCCTGCGGCCCAGCCTAGGCAGATTCCCCGAACGGCGCGCGGTCGCGCGCCTTCGATCACCACCCGCGGAGTGTGCAGACGGCCATGGTCAAAGTCTTCATCCCCAAAGAAACCGCCGCCGGCGAAACCCGGGTTGCGGCGACCCCCGAAACGGTCAAAAAGATGATCGCCCGGGGGCTCGAGGTCTCGGTCGAGAACTCCGCCGGGCACTCCGCCCACGTGGTCGACCCAGGCTATCGCGAGGTCGGCGCCAGCCTGGTGGACGATCGCGCGGCGGCGCTGGCGGAGGCCGACGCGGTGCTCACCGTGAGCGGTCTCGAGGCGGCCGAGATCGGCACGCTCCGGCGAGGGGCGGTGCTCGTGGGCCTGCTCGCGCCGCACCAGAATCACGACGCCGTGCGCGCCCTGCGCGACGGCGGGCAGAGCGCCCTGGCCATGGAGCTGGTGCCGCGCATCAGCCGCGCCCAGTCGATGGACGCGCTCTCCTCCCAGGCCTCGATCGCGGGCTATAAGGCCGTGCTGATGGCGGCGTTCCGCCTCGGCAAATACTTCCCTCTGCTGATGACCGCCGCCGGCACCATCAAGCCCGCCAGGGTGGTGGTCATGGGCGCCGGCGTCGCCGGGCTGCAGGCGGTAGCGACCGCCAAACGGCTGGGGGCGGTCGTCGAGGTGTCCGATATCCGCGAGGCGGTCAAGGAGCAGGTGGAGAGTCTCGGCGGCAAATTCATCGACCTGCCCGATCTCGGCGAGAGCGGCGAGGGCGAAGGGGGCTACGCCAAACAGGTGACCGCCGAGTTTCTGGCCGAGCAGCGCACCATCGTCACCCGCCACGTCGCCCAGGCCGACGTGGTGATCTGCACGGCCCTGGTGCCGGGGCGCAAGGCCCCAGTGCTGGTCACCCGCGAGATGGTCGAAGGCATGAAGCCCGGCGCCATCGTGGTGGATCTCGCCGTATCCCAGGGGGGCAACTGCGAGCTCTCGCAGGCCGAAGAGGAGGTGCGCCACGGCGACGTCCTGATCCTCGGTCCGGCCAATCTGCCGGCCGACACCCCGCTGGACGCCAGCCAGCTCTACGCCCGCAACGTGTGGGCGCTCCTCGAGCCGACCCTGGGCGAGGGCGGCCTCGCGCTCGACGTGGAGGACGAGGTGATCGACGGCGCGCTGCTGACCCACGGCGGCGAGGTGCGCCACGCGCCCACCCGCGAGCTGCTCGATTCCTAGATTTCTCCGTTTCATCACCCCTTGAAGGCAAGTCTCCAACGCGAGAGGTAAGCACTTATGGTCATGGGTCCGCTCCTCATCGGAATTTACGTTTTCGTGCTGGCGGTTTTCGTCGGCTTCGAGATCATCACCAAGATTCCGCCCACCCTGCACACGCCCCTGATGTCGGGGGCCAACGCGGTCTCCGGCATCACCCTGGTGGGCGCGCTGACCGCCGCGCAGTCGGGCGAGGCGACGATCTCGGGTCTGCTCGGCCTCTTCGCCATCATCACCGCCACGGTCAACGTGGTCGGGGGCTTCCTGGTCACCAACCGCATGCTCGCCATGTTCGGCAGGAAGAAGAAATGAGCTTCGTCGAATCGACCCTGGTGCCGGCGCTCTATCTGCTTTCGGCGGTGCTCTTCATCCTCGGCCTCAAGGGGCTAACGCGGGTCAAGACCGCCCAAAGGGGTAACCTCTTCTCGGCGGTGGCCATGCTGGTGGCGGTGTTGGCGACCCTGCTCGAGCTGGGCCAGATCAGCTACACCTGGATCCTCGCCGGGCTGGCGATCGGAGGCCTGATCGGCGCCGTGGGCGCGCTCAAGGTCGAGATGACCTCGATGCCCGAGATGGTGGCTCTTCTCAACGGCTCGGGCGGCGGCGCCTCGGCGCTGGTGGCGGCGTCTCTTCTGTGGGGCGGCGTGATCGAGCCGGATGCGGGCTCGACGGCGTGGGACATCATGGGGCCCGCGCCGGCGATCACCACGGTGCTATCGCTGCTGATCGGCGCGCTTACCCTCTCGGGTAGCGTGATCGCCTTCATGAAGCTCTCGGGCAAGATGAGCGGCAACCCGATCCTGCTACCCGGCCGCCACGTGGTGAACGCCCTGCTGCTCTCGGGATCCCTCGGCCTCGGCCTGTGGGGGATGACCTCGGTGGCCGAGGCGGGCACGCTCTCGACGGTCGCCGCCGCGGTTCTGGTGCTGGCCTTCGCCCTCGGCATCATGCTGGTGATCCCGATCGGCGGAGCCGACATGCCGGTGGTGATCTCGCTGCTCAACAGCTATTCGGGTATCGCCGCCTCGGCGACCGGTTTCGTGCTGATGAACAACGTGCTGATCATCTCCGGCGCTCTGGTCGGCGCCTCGGGGCTGATCCTGACCCAGATCATGTGCGTGGCCATGAACCGCACGCTCTCGAACGTGCTCTTCGGCGGCTTCGGCGGCGAGGAGGCCGCGGGCGCCGGCACCGGCGCGGCGGCGCGGGACTACGGCCCGGTCAAGTCCTACAGCTCGGAGGAGGCCGCCCTGGTGCTCGAGAACGCCGAGTCCGTGGTCTTCGTGCCGGGCTATGGCCTGGCGGTGGCGCAGGCCCAGCACACCGTGCGCGATTTGGCGGCGCTGCTCGAGAAGCGCGGCGCCAAGGTGACCTACGGAATCCATCCGGTGGCGGGGCGCATGCCGGGCCACATGAACGTGCTGCTCGCCGAGGCCGACGTGCCCTATGACCAGCTGCTCGAGATGGATCTGGTCAATCCAGAATTCCGCAACACCGACGTGGTGATCGTGGTCGGCGCCAACGACGTGGTCAACCCGGCTGCCGAGAAGAGCGAGGGCAGCCCGATTTACGGCATGCCGGTGCTGGAGGTGTGGAACGCCGGCACCATCATCATGATCAAGCGCAGCCTGAGCCCCGGCTTTGCCGGCATCAAGAACGAGCTCTTCGAGTACGACAACACCATGATGCTCTTCGAGGACGCCAAGAAGGCCGTGCAGGGCATCGTCACCGAGCTGAAGGAGCTGGAGTGAGCGCCGTCGCCCGGCTTTGGGGGGCCGCGGCGCTCCTCGCCCTGGCGCTCCTCGCTCCCACGGCCGCCGTCGAGGGCGCGTCGCGGCCCACCCTCGCCGGCCAGGGCGGCGCGGTGGCCAGCGATGAGCGGCAGGCCACGGAGGTCGGCGTCGAAATCCTGCGGCAGGGCGGCAACGCGGTGGACGCGGCGGTGGCCACGGCCCTGGCCCTCGCCGTGGTGCAGCCGGAGGCCGGCAACCTCGGCGGCGGGGGATTCGCGGTCGTCAAGATGGGCGACAGGGTGGCTTTTCTCGACTTCCGAGAGATCGCCCCGGCGGCCGCCACCCGCGAGATGTACCTCGACGAGCGCGGCGAGCCGATCCCCGAGGCGTCGTGGATCGGGCCGCTGGCCGCCGGCGTACCCGGCTCTCCGGCGGGGCTCTTCGCCCTGCACCAGCGCTTCGGCCTTATGTCCTTCCGCGACGTGGTGGAGCCCGCGCGGCGCCTGGCCCAGGATGGCTTCACCGTCTCCAGCCGGCTGACCGCCGCCCTCGAGGGAGAGCGGGAGATGCTGACCCGCTTCCCCGAGACGGCAGCGCAGTGGTTCGCGCAGGGCTCGGCGCCCCGGCCGGGCTCGACCCTGCGCCTGCCGGAGCTGGCGCAGACCCTCGCGGGCTACGCCGACCGCGGTCCCCAGGCGGTGACCGAAGGCGCGGTGGCGGCGGCCGTGGAGCGCGCCTCGCGCCGGCACGGCGGCATCCTGACCGCCGCCGACATGGCCGGCTATGAGGCGGTGTGGCGCCCGCCCGTGCGCTTCGAGGCCCATGGCTGGCAGGTGGCGTCGGCGGATCTGCCGTCTTCGGGGGGCATCATCCTGGGCGGCGCTCTCTCGATGCTCCCAATCGCGTTGGCCGTAACCGGGCGGTGAAGTGCGA
>JBCCLG010000444.1:0-5219 GCA_039027015.1 Acidobacteriota bacterium
ACGTGCCGCTCCACCGGCGCGCCGAGCACCGCCCGGCCGCCGCCCTCCATGACGAAGGTGCTGTAGTACTCGGCGAGCCCCTCGTTGAACCACAGCGGCACCCGCGGAAAGTTGTTCTGCACCAGGAAGTGGACGTACTCGTGGTAAATCACCGAGAACGAGCCGGCCAGAGAGCTGCCCGAAGTGTCGACGCTCAGGTAGTTGCCGTCGCGGGTGCGTGTGAACTGGCCCAGAATGCGCGCTCCGCCGCGGTCCTGGCGGATTTTGTAGGGAGCGTAGGAGCGGGCGTCGCGGAAGCCGTAGAGCGTGGTGGGCGCCGGCGATCGCAGCTCGAGGGAGGGCGCAAGGCGCCTGAAGGCCGCGCGGAACTGCTCGAGGCGGGCCACCGTCTCCACGCCGCGCTCGGGCTCGGCGTTGGTGAGCATCAGGAAGTTGGGCGTTTCGATACGCAGCCAGGCTTCGAGATCGGAGGGCTGGGCCGCGGCGGGCCGCGGCGTGAGCGCGACGAGCGCCGCGGTTGCCAGGAGAAAAAATCTGAAAAATGGCGCGCGTTCGGTGTCCATCTCACGATCATACGCGCCCGGCCCGCTTCTGTATCGCGAGGCGCGCGCGAACCGACCCCCAGAGCGGGATAGAATACGCCCATACTCTTACAGTTGGATGGTGCAACCACCTGTTTCAGCCGCCTTGGAGGATCCGTCGATGTCAAACGCAGCCCCCCCACCCCCACCGCCGGCCCCTCCGCCGCCGAGCCCGCCCGCCCCCACGGATGGCCCGCCCTCCGGCGGCGCTGCCGCCGCGAGCAGCAGCGGCCTCCCGACCTGGGCCAAGGTCGGCATCGGATGCGGCTGCCTGGTGCTTCTCCTCGTCGCGGTGGGCATCGGCCTTCTCGGCTGGGGCGCCAAGAAGGTTGCCGAGAACTTCAGCGATCCCGCCAAGATGGCCGAGATGCTGATCGAGCTGAATCCGGACCTCGAGGTCGTGAATAACGATCCCGACGCCGGCACCATCACCGTGCGCGACAGCTCTTCCGGCGAAGAGATGACCTTCGACTATTCCGACATCGAGTCGGGCAATTTTTCGTTCGAGGGCCCCGACGGCAGCTTCGAGGTCAACGAGGGCGGCGAGGTTGTGGTCACCGACGCCGAGGGCAACGAAACCGCCCGCGCTCAAGCCGGCGAGCAGGGCATGACCATCACCACCGACGAGGGCGTCACCAAGATCGGCGGCTCCCAGAACATCCCGTCGTGGCTGCCGCTGCACCCGGACTTCCAGTTCCAGGAGGGCGGGCTGGCGATGGTCCAGAACGACAAGGCTAGCGGCATGCTGGCCGGCGAAAGCACCGGCGTGACGCTGGAGGAAGCCGAAACCTGGTACCGCGAGCGCCTCGAATCCGAGGGTTATGAGATCGAGCGCACCTCGATGGAGTTCGGGGCCGCCAAGACGGTGATCCTGAACGCGACCAAGGAGGGGATCGACACCCTCACGGTGACTCTGGCGGACAACGAGGGCAAGCGGTCGGTGGGCCTGACCTACAGCGGCCCGGCCTGATCGTCCCTGGCGGCCCACGGAGGCCGTCCACCCTGCCTCTCCTGCGCACCCAACGCCGCGGCCTCCGCCGCGGCTTTTCTTCTTGGGCCAAGACCCAGAGCGGCCCTCCCTTAAACAGCCTCGGAGAATGCGACCATGCCTCCAGTCCACCCTCGCGGCCCCAGAGACGCAGCCGGAAAAATCACGGCCGCCTTGCTCGCGCTGGCTTTGAGCCTAGCCCTCGCGGGCTGCAGCAAGATCAGCGCTGAGAACTACGCCAAGATCGAAAAAGGGATGACGTACGGGGAGGTTGTCGCCATCCTCGGCGAGCCTACGGATAAAAAGAGCGTCGGCGTCGGTCCCCTCTCGGGCACCGCGGCAACCTGGACCCGCGGCAGCACCGAGATCGAAATCAAGTTCATTAACGACAAGGTACAGCTCTCGAGTCTCGATACCGAAGCTGCTCCTTAGGACTCAGCGCGGGCTGGTAGACCGGAATCCAGATCCTCAGGCTCGCGGGGGCTGGTGGACCGGCCTCCGCTGCGGCGCCCGGGGGGGCTGCTGGACCGGCCTCCGCTGCGGCGCCCGGGGGGCTGCGCGCGGATCCTCAAACTCGCGGGGGCTTCCGACTTGGCGCCAAAGACCGCCAAGGAGGTGGGCTTTTTCCCGTTTCGAGTTCTCCTCTAGTCTCGCGCGATCTCGCGAAGTTCACCAGATTGCCCCGCTCGACTCCAAAGATGGGACCGACTGCTCAGACAAGTTCGGATCCGTGCTCGCGCCCCCGGGCTTCTTGGACGCTCCGGGGGTCGCTGCCGTCCAATCGGCTCATAACCACGACCGCAGCAACCACATGGCGGCCACTGCTTCGAAGCGACGAGGGTCCGTACTCGCTCACACGGGCTTGGACGCGCCGACGCCGGGGATCGCTGCCGTCCCCACGAGTTCAGATCGATGAGGGTCCGGCAGCTGAGAACGGCTTGGAGAGATTCCGAAAGCGGGAAGGTTCTGCCCGCAGCGGCCGGAGCCCGGAGCGATAAGGAGCCGGGGGCTCTCCTCTCGGCCCCCGAAGCTGTCCGAGCGGCACGGTCTCATCTTTGGAGGCGGACTCGGGCCCGAGGCGGAAGCGGACGCGGCGGCGGCGCCGGAAGTCGAAGGACTCGGAGTGGAGCCGAGCGTACCCCCTTGGGGGACTTCGGCATCCAGTCGGTTGGCCGCGCGAGTTCTGAGGGGGCCGAGAGGAGAGCACCGGGCGACGCAGCGGAGGGCGGCCCAAGAGCAGCGCCCTCACCCCACCAGCGGAGGTCGACCCAAAAGCAGCCCCCTAAAGCCCAGATCAGTTGTTACAGGTAGCCTCAATCCCTACCGAGTAGGCCCCAAGAGCGTCCAGAGTCGCGCTCACGTGCCCCAGCCGGTTCCGAGGCGGGTCATCAACCATTCCGGAAAAAGAGAACTCGAGAGCCCCGAAATTCACCGCTCCCTGGGCCGGTCCAAGAAGCGTCTCGATATCCACCTCAAAGGAGTTTTGCTGGCTAGGCAGGTCAGTCGTAAACACCGGAGATCCGCCCGCCTCGGAGTAAACGGAATAGCTCACGATCGCGTCATCTCCACCCATGGGCGTCGAGTCCGCCTCGAACCAAATCCGGAAATTGGTGCCCCCGGTAAAGCCACCGCCGAGCAGAAAGCGCACGGTCGAGGAGCTGCACAGCTCCTGATTCGGGCTGGTGGAGTCGATGTTGAGCAGGCGCTGACCCGAGGCGAAATTCTGGTCGGGGGTGATGGTGAACGTATCGCCCTGCAGGGCGTCGGCCCCCTCGAGACCGCGGAAGATCACGTAGCCTCGGGCCACGCCGTCGGCGTCGACCTCGAGATTGGGCACGAAGCGCACGTCGGCGGTGCGAATGGCCTTGGCCGCCAGGGTGAAGACGTCCCGGCGCTGGGGCGCCTGGGGGGAGTCCGTCTCGAAGTAGAGCACCTCGACGTCCACCTCCTGCAGGGAGTTGTTGCGCAGAGACCACAGGGTCGTCAGGCCCTGGGGGTTGGTGGTGTCGACCTCGAAATAGGGCAGCAGCAGATCGCCGCCGGCCACCGGCCGCTTGACGGGCGGCTCGTCGGCAAAAGCCGTCGAGATGGAAAGTGCCGATAGCAAAAGCAGGATACCGATCGCGCTCTTGATTCTCATGTCGATCCCCTGGAAGAGAGGTTGTCTCAAGATGTTGGCTGAATATGTCACCGCATCATATCAAGATCGCGTCGACTAGTTGACGGCCTCGATTTCGGCCTCGAAGGTTTTCGAGGTCGCGCTCAGGCAGCGGCGATCGTCACAGGGTTGAAAATGCAGAAGGATCGAGGGTTTTTCGCGCGGGCTGCGCAGCAGACCCTCGAAGAGGACGGTTCCCGAATAGACGCTCGCCCCGGAATTCCCCGCCAGGGGCTCGCCGCCGGGGGAATGCACCTCGAGCAGCTCGCCCTCTGAGATCTCGAGGCGTGTGGCCGAGGAGGGCGACCCGTCGCTGCCGTGGGCCGCACCCACGTGCCAGCCCTTTTTAACGCGCAGCTCGAGGGTGAAAGCGCGCGCCTGCTGCGGATCTCGGCCGGCGACCTTGAGGCTCCCCGAGATCACCGCCTGCGCCGCCTTCTCCACCAGACGAGCCACGGTGGCCGCGGCCGCCTCCGTGTCGCTCGGGGCCTTGACGGCGGCGTGGAATCGCCGGGTGGCGAGGGCCAGCATGCGGCACCCCGCCGGACGCGACGCGATCAGCTCGGCAAACGCCGCGAGAGTCTTCTCGGCCAGGGCGAGCCACCCCTCAGCGCGCTCCTCCTGATGCCTCGCCAGGGCGATGAGGTTCAGCACCGCCATGGCGTTGGTGGCCGGCAGGGCGCCATCGAAGACCTCCTTGGAGCGGAAGATCAAATCCTCGCTGGAGCCGGCGCCAAAAAAGCCTCCGGTCTCGGAATCGTGCAGGCGGTCGATCTGCTCCTCCGTCAAGCGGGCAGCCTCGGCCAGCCAGCGCTCGTCACCCGCCGCCTCGTAAAGCGCGAGAAGGCCGTGCACCAAAAAGACGTAGTCGGAGAGAAAGGCGTCGATGCGGGCGGTGCCCGCGCGCCAGGCGTGGCAGAGGGTGCCGCCCGGCGAGCGCAGGTGGGTCACGACGAAATCGGCGGCCTTCTCCGCCTGCCGCAGCAGACCTACATCGTCGAGCAGGCCAGCAGCGACGGCGAGACCCGCCAGGGTCATGCCGTTCCAGTCGCAGAGCACCTTATCGTCCACCAGCGGGCGCTCTCGCTCCTCGCGGGCTGCGAGCAGCTTGGCCTCGAGGTCGCGCACCTGGCGCAGCAGCTGGCCAGGGTCGGTGCGGCGACGCTCGGCCTGCACCTCGAGCGGCTCCGGCAGGTGCAGCACGTAGAACTCCCGATCGAAGAAGGGCTCGCCGTCGAAGCCGAGCAAAGGCGCGAGAAAACCGGCGTCCTCCTCGCCGAGCACCTCGACGATCTGCTCGAGGCTCCAGACGTGAAAGTCGCCCTCGCGGCCGGCCACCTCGGCGTCGATGGCGCTCCACAGCCCGCCTGCCGAGGAGGTCAGCTCGCGTCCCAGGAAAGCCGCCGTCTCGCGCACGATGCGGGCGCGCTCGGGATCGCCGGTGCGGGCGTAGTCGCGGGCGTAGATCTCGAGAAGCTGGCCGTTGTCGTAG
>JBCCLG010000445.1:0-5213 GCA_039027015.1 Acidobacteriota bacterium
ACCAGCTCGGGGGTGCTGGAGGTCGAGGAGGGAGCGCTCTACCCCGCCCTCCATCGGCTGCGCGCCAAGGGCTGGCTCGAGGCGCAGTGGGGGCTCACCGAAACGCGGAGGCGGGCCAAGTTCTACACCCTCACCGAGGCGGGTCGCGCCACGCTGCGCAGCGAAACCGAGCGCTGGCGCGAGCACGCCGAGGCGGTGCGCGCGGTGCTCGAGGCCGCCGGCGAGGCCAGGTCATGAAGAGTCGCTTCGGCTGGATCGGAAGCTGGCGCCGGATCGGTCGCCGGACCCTGGACCTGCGGCGCGAGGTGGCCGAGGAGCTCGATCTCTACCTC
The DNA here is from genome assembly GCA_039027015.1 of Acidobacteriota bacterium. GTDB lineage: Bacteria > Acidobacteriota > Thermoanaerobaculia > Multivoradales > J023 > JAUIJL01. The sequence goes on from JBCCLG010000445.1 coordinate 333, forward strand.
GAGCTGCGCGCCGAGGAGCTGATCGCCGAAGGGCTCGAGCCCGAGGAGGCCCGCCGGCGCGCCCTCCAGGCGTTCGGCGACCGCGCGGCCTACGAGACGGCGTGCGTGGCGATCAGCCGGCCGGCGGCCGAGCGGCGGCGCCTGCGGGAGACCCTGGAGGCGATCGGGCAGGACGGCCGAGCGGCCCTGCGAGAGCTCGCGAGGCGACCGGGTTTCGCGGTTCTTTTTACCGGGACCCTGGCGGTCTGCCTGGCGCTTCACACGGTGATCTTCGCCGTCTTCCACCACGTGCTGCTGCGCCCGTACCCTTACCCGGAGCCCGACCGGCTGGCCGCGGTGTGGAATGCCCTGCCGGCGGCCGGCGTGGAGCGGGCCCGCAGCTCGCCGCCCGAGTATTTCGACCGCCTCGAGGCGGTCCCGGCCTTCGAGCACCTGGCCCTCTACCAGGTACGCACCCGCTCCCTGGGCGAGCCGGGCTACGTGCGCCGCACCTTCGGCATGATCGTGACGCCCTCTTTCTTCGACGTTCTGGGGGTCGCTCCCCAGCTCGGCCGGGTTTTTCACCCGCGGGAGTCCGAGCCCGGACGCGGGCAGGTGGTGATCCTGGGGCACCAGCTTTGGCAGCAGCGCTTCGCCGGCGATCCGAAGATCACCGAGCGCTCCCTGCGCATCGACGGGGTCTATCACCGGGTGATCGGCGTCATGCCCGAGGGCTTTGACTTCCCCGACTGGCGGCCGCACTTTTGGATTCCCCTCGCCCTCGATCCGGCGGCCGCGAGCGCGCCCGAGGCCCGCCTCGAAAACGACTACGAGATGCTCGGCCGGCTGCGCCCCGGCGCCACTCTGGAGCAGACCCAGGGCCAGCTCGACGCCTGGAACGAGACTTTCACCCAAAGCGCGCCGGCGAGCCTGGCCCAGCTCCTCGAGGAGGGCGCCTACCGCACCGTGATCTCGGGCTTTCAGGACGACGTGGCGCGCGGCGTACGGCCGAGGCTGCTCCTTCTTTGGGGCGGCGCGCTCTTCGTTCTGGCGATCGCCAGCGTCAGCCTCGCCAACCTGCTTCTCATGCGCACCGTCGGCCGTTTCCGCGATCTGGCGACCCGCCACGTGCTCGGCGCCGGCCGGCTTCGCCTCGTGCGCCAGCTGATGATGGAGGGCGGCGCGCTGGCTGCCCTGGGCGGCGGTCTCGCCCTGGCGATCGGCCACGCCATCCTCCAGCGGGTCGATTTCTTCCGGGTGCTCCAGCTGCCGCTCTTCGGCGGCGACATCGCCCTGGGCGCGGAGGTGGTGGGCCTGACCTTGGGCCTGGCGACGCTGACCGTGACTCTCTCGGCCGCCGCCGCCGGGTGGGCGGTTCATCGCCGCGACCTCTTCGCCGCCCTGCGCGCGGGCGGCTCCCAGGCCACGCCCTCCCGGCTCTCCCTGCGCCTGCGCGGCGGTCTGGTGGCCGCGCAGATCGCCGTGGCGTGCCTGCTGCTGATCGGCGCCGCGCTGATGGTCGCGACGCTCTTTCAGCTGACGGCGGTCGATCCGGGCTTTAAAAGCGAGGGCATTCTCGCCACCACGGTCAGCCCGCCGGCCGCGCGCTACCGCAAGCCCGCCGACCAGCGGCGCTTTTTCCGCCAGGCGCTGGCCGAGCTCGAGGCCCTGCCGGGTGTAAGGTCGGCGGCCCTCGCCACCCACCTTCCCCTCGCCGGCGAGCCCGACGAAGGCCTGCTGGTGCCCGAATTCAGCCCGAAGGAGCGCCAGGAAACGCTCGCCTACGCCAGAACCCTGATCAGCCCCGGGCTTCTGGAGACCCTCGAGATTCCCCTGCTCGCGGGGCGCACCTTCACCGACTCTGACGATTTCGCGGCCACCCGGGTGGTGGTGATCAGCGAGGCGATCGCGCGTCGCTTCTGGGGAGCGCCCCAGGCCGCCGTCGGCCAGCGGGTCTTTCTGCAGATCCACAGCGCGGGGGCGAGCCTGGAGCCCGCAGCCGGGGGAGAAAGAGCGTGGCACGAGGTCGTCGGGGTGGTGGGCGACGTGCGCCACCGCAGCCTCACCGAGGACGAGGCCCAGGGCGGCTACTACCTCTCGTTCTGGCAGCACAGCCAGCGCTTCACCCGCATCGCGGTACGCGCCGAGGGCCCGCGCCGGGAGCTGGTGCCCGCCATGCGCCAAACCCTCGCCGAGATCGACCCGGAGATCGTGCTCTTCTGGGTGGCGCCGCTGGGCGAGGGCATCGAGCGCACGGTCGACGGTCACCGCGTCCCGATGGTGACGCTGCTGATCTTCGCGCTGGTCGCCCTGCTGCTCGCCGCGGTCGGCGTCTACGGGGTGCTCGCCGAGTCGGTGACCCACCGCACGCGGGAAATTGGAGTGCGGCTGGCCCTGGGGGCGAGTCGCGGCGAGATCCGGCGCGGAATTCTGCGCTCGCTGCTCGTCTTCCTGGCCGCGGGGCTCGCGGCCGGCGCGCTGGCGGCCCTCGGGCTCAGCCACCTCGTCGAGAGCCTTCTCTACGGCGTCGAGGCTCAGCAGCCCTCGGTCTATTTGGGGACCCTGACGATCGTGGCGGCGACCGCCCTCATGGCCTGCGCGCTGCCCGCGCGGCGCGCCACGCGCATCGATCCAGCGCGCGCCCTCTCCGCCGACGGCCTCAGCGCGCCCCCCACCTCTCGACCAGCTGGACGACGTGGTCGGTGACGTCGATCTTGTCGGCCAAAAGGCGGCCGCGGGCCGCCGCGAAGCGCCGGCTTGACTCTGGATCCTCGAGGATCGAAACAGCCTGGCGCAGCGCCTGCTCCTGACCCTCCCGGCGGTCGCTGAAGGTGAAGGTCAACCCGTAGCGCCGACCCTGCTCGTCGGTGTAGCCGCGGACCGAGGTCGAGAGAAAGAGCGCCGGCGTGCCGAGGGTGGCGCTCTCGCTGGCCATGGTGGCGCTCTCGCCGAGGTAGAGACGGGCATGGGCCAGCACGTGGTGCACCTCCTCCTCGGGCCCGCGCAGGCGCAGGGGCTCGAGGGCGGTGGGCAGCGCGCCCTCCGAGCTGATCACCACCCGGCCGTAGGGCTCGAGGCGCCTGACGGCGGCCTCGAGATCGGTGAAGCCGTGGTCGCGCACGTCGTGGGAGGCGCCCCAGGAGACCGCGCGCACGAAGAGAAAGGGCTCGCGCGCGTCGAGCCCGAAGGCCGCCAGCCGGCCCGGGTCAGGGGTCAAGCGCCGCGGGTGGGTGTAGGCCAGCTCGTGATAGCCCGGGTAGGTGAGGTGCTTGCGCTCGGGCACGCGGCCAGCGTAGCAGTCCGGGGTAGAGATCACGGTCGCCAGCCGGTAGGTCAAGAGGTTTGAAAGGGTCGCGTTCTCGGTGTCGTAAAAGACGATCGACGGCACCCCGCACAGCCTGCCCACCGGCGCGATCCAGGTGCCGCCGATGGCGGTCAGAACATCGGGCCGCAGGCGGCGCACCCAGCGACTGAGGGACACCGTGCGGGTCACCAGCTCGACCGCCAGCCCGCCGAGACCGGAGCGAGCTGCGCCCAGATCGCGATGCGCCCAGCCCAGCCGATCGAGCAGCTCGACCGCGATGTCTTTATCCCGCGCCGTCAAAACCACCTCGTGGCCGCGCTCCCGCCAGGCCTCGATCGAGTGGCGAAAGAAGTGCACGTGGGCCGGGTGGGTGAGATCGACCAGGATGCGCGTCATGCCGGGGGCCGGGGATCCGGCGGCGGCAGCCGGTAGACGATGAAGTCGCCGCCCGAGGGCAGAAGCTCCTCGGGACGGCCGCCGAAGGCGAAAGACGGCGACGCCAGAATCGGCCGCGCGCCGCGCGCCTCGAGAAAGCGCCTCAGGGTCCAATACTCGCGCTCCAGGGTGAAATCCTCGCGGGCCAGGCCGTAGATCGAGCCCAGCTCCAGGGGCTCGCGCCGCCAGCGGCCAGCGTAGAGATAGCGCTCGTAGCTCTCCCAATAGGGCACCCGCGCGTCGGCCCGCAGCGGGGTGTAGAGCACGTAGCGGATCTTCTTTTGCTCGAGCACGCGCTCGAGGGGCTCGGGGTGGTCTAGGGCGTGCACGGCGTCGTCGCCGAAATAGTAGTGAGTCTGCAGGGTGCGCCGGCCGGGAAAGGGGTAGCGCAGGGTGGAGGTGATCAGAAGCCGGGAGTCGGGGCCGACGCCGGGCCCGAGGGCGCGGTAGATCGACCGCGCCCAGGTCTCGGCGTACACGGCCTCGGCGATCTCTTCCTTGGCCTCCCGCCAGCGCCACTCCAGCGGCGCGTCGAGGCCGGCCCACGTGCTCGAGTAGGCGGGAAGAAGAGCGTCGTAGCGCTCGTGAAATTGCTCGACGCAGCTCGCCGTCAGCAGGGCGGCAAGCGCCAGCATGGGTACCCGGGGCGACGACGCCGCCATCCCGGCGGCCGGCAGGGCTCGCTCCAGGAGCCGCCACGCGGCGGACCCCACGGCGGCGAGCACCAGGGGCAGGAAGGGCAGCAGGGCGCGGGTGAAGTAAATCTCGAAGAAGAAGGCGTAGCAGGCCATGTAGACCCACAGGAGAAGAGTCGGCGTCAGGCCGGGAATCGATTCCAGAGCCGTCCAAGATCTCGACCTCCAGGCCCCGAGCGCGGCGGCGCCGAGACCCAGGGTGACGGCGAGAGACGACGCAAAGAAAAGGACGGCCAGCGGCAGAGACGCCGAGCCGACGATCGCCGTCCAGGTGAAGCGGGCGGTCTCGAGGGGCAGCTGAAGAAGCTTCTCGCCCCACGCGCTGGCCTCCCCGCCCGCCGCGGGCCGGGCGGCCAGCTGGCCGGCTCGGCCGACGTTAAAGAGCAGCATCGGCGACGCCACCGCGCCCAGGGGAACGAGGAGCGCCAGGCTCCCGAGCACGGTCCGCCGGCTGAGACCGCCGCCGCC
>JBCCLG010000446.1:0-5212 GCA_039027015.1 Acidobacteriota bacterium
GCGCTTCTGGGGGGTTTGAGAGCGCTCCTCGGCGCTCTGATGGCTCAGTATCACCCTTAAATTATCTGCACCCCCGGCATCTTGGGGGGGCTCTATGGTGGCCGCCTGGGCTATTGCGGGGGCGCGCCGCGCCGCGGCCAGATCGTCGGGCGGCGGCTCGACGAGCACGAAGCGCTCATCGTCCTCGAAGCGCGACCTGAGGTCCTCGTGGGCGGCGGATAGACCGCCGATCACCAGACGGCTCGGCTGGCGGTCTCCCTGGCCGATCACGAAGCCGATCACCGAGAAGGCGAACCACATCATGAACGGATAGAGCAGCAGCGGCACCAGAATGCTGTTGATCACGATGCCCCGTTCGCGCAGGGCAGCGCGCATTTCCCGAATGAACAGGATTCTGATTTCGTAGAGGGAGTCGAGCATGGGCCGGGTCGAACCTAGCAAAGGCTACTGATTGTCGCTATCGGTGTCCACAGGCCGCTAGACTCAGGGCCGGATCGACCCGCCCGTGCTCGAGACTGCAACCTGCCGATTCGGCGGCCGTTTATGAGGGCAGCCCCGGGCTTGTTGCGGCGCAACCCAGGCGCCTTTCGCGAGTGCGTCCGAGTCGGGACCCCTTCGGAACCACGATCTCTCCAACGTCAGAGCACTCTCCGACATCAGAACCCTCTCCGACATCAGAACCCTCTCCGACATCAGAACCCGTCAGGACCGCGAAGTCTCAGACGCCCTGAGCCTCACGAAGAGCCGAGCTGGCGAAACCCCGCCTTCATCCACCCACCACGACACCCCCTCCTTCGCGGGGTGCGCGACTCTCTTCCTCAACGAGAGCGAGGTCATACATGAACAGAACCTTCTCCCCCAAACCCTCTCTGGGACTTTCGATCTGCCTGGCGCTTCTCCTGCTGGCGGCCGTGCCGGCGGCCGCCGAGGACCTGACCCTTGAGCAGGTGATCTCCAAGAACATCGAGGCCATGGGCGGCGCCGACGCCTGGAAGGCCGTCGAGAGCGCCAAGGTCCAGGGCAAGATGACCATGGCGGGCGGCTTCGAGCTGCCGATGACCCTCTACTTCATGCGCCCCGGCAAGGTGAGGGTAGAGATGGAAATGCAGGGCCAGAAGATCGTGCAGGCCTTCGACGGCGAGACCGGCTGGCAGATCATGCCGATGATGGGCAAGCTCGATCCCCAGGAGATGAGCGAGGACGAGGTCAAAATGGTCAAGAACCAGGCAGACTTCGAGGGCCCGCTTCTCAACTACAAAGACAAGGGCCACCAGGTGGAGCTGGTCGGCAAGGAAGAGATCGACGGCACCGAGGCCTATAAGCTTAAGGTCACGCTGAAGTCCGGGGATATCGCCTACTCCTACCTCGATACGGAATACTTCCTGGAGTTCAAGCAGGAGGCCAACGTGCCGAATCCCGCGGGCGTACAGATGAAGACGATGATCGATGTCGGCGACTATAAGGAGATCGGCGACATCGTCTTCCCCCATTCGAGGACCGTGCAGCCCGAGGGCCTTGACCAGAGCATGAGCGTCGTCTTCGAGTCGGTCGAGCTGAACCCTGAAGACGTGGACGGCGAGCTTTTCGCCATGCCGGCCGTAGAGACCTCCGCGGCCCAATAACGGGCCGGCTCTCGCGCCAGCGGTCCTTGAGAGCAGGGGCCCAGCGATCTTCACCGGCCGCGCAATCGGCCGCCCTCAGCCCAGACCCGCGGGGCGACGTCTCCGCGGGTCTAGACCTTCATTACTCACCCGGGTGCCCCTCGACTGACGGGCCCGCTCCCTTCGCCTGCGGAGAAAACCTCATGAGTCTCACCCCACGGTTCGCCCCCTCCCGCGGCGCTCGCGCGCCGAGGTCCGCTATCGCCCAAAGAGTCCTGGCCTCGAGCCTGGCAGCGGCCTCCGCTCTCCTTCTCACTGCGGCTCCCGCGTCCGCTAAGCCGGCCTTCGACTCCAACACCTTCGGCGCCCTCAAGGCTCGGTCGATCGGACCGGCCGTGATGAGCGGCCGCATCGCATCCCTCGACGCGGTGGCCACCGACCCGCTGACCCTGTTCGTAGGCACGGCGAGCGGCGGCATCTGGCGGTCCCGCGACGGCGGCACTCGCTTCGAGCCGATCTTCGACGAGCACACCCAGTCGATCGGCGCGGTGCGCGTGGCGCCCTCGGATCCCAGCACCGTATGGGCGGGCACCGGCGAGAGCTGGGTGCGCAACAGCGTCTCCTACGGCGACGGCGTCTACAAATCGACCGACGGCGGCGATACCTGGAAGCGCATGGGCCTTGAGCAGAGCGAGCGCATCGCGGCGATCCGCATCCACCCCGAGGATCCCGAAACCGTCTACGTCTGCGCCCTGGGGGCTCTTTTCGCCGATCACGAGGAGCGCGGCGTCTACAAAACCACCGACGGCGGCGAGTCCTGGAAGCAGGTGCTGGCGGTGGACTCCGCCACCGGCTGCGCCGACCTGGACCTCGATCCCCAGGAGCCCGACATCGTGTACGCCGCCATGTGGCAGGTGCGGCGCTGGGCCTATTTCTTCGAGTCCGGCGGCCCGGGCAGCGGTCTGTTCCGAAGCCGCGACGGCGGCGAGACCTGGGAGGAGCTGCGCAACGGCCTACCCGAGGGCGATCTCGGCCGTATCGCTGTGGCGGTCTCGCCCTCGAGACCGAACGTGGTCTACGCCACGGTGGAGGCGGAGGAAAACGCCCTCTACCGCTCTGACGATCTCGGCGCCAGCTTCCGTCAAACCAACGCCTCGCAAAACGTGCAGATGCGGCCGTTTTACTTCAGCGAGCTGGTGATCGATCCGGTGGATCATCAGAGGGTCTACACGCCCGGCTTCACCCTCACGACCTCGATCGACGGCGGCGAGAGCTTCTCCTCCATTCTGGGCGGCGGCTTCAGCTTCTCCGTGCACCCCGATCACCACGCCCTGTGGATCAATCCGCAAAATCCCCACGAGCTGATCCTCGGCACCGACGGCGGCGTCTACATCTCCTACGACCGCGCGGTCAGCTGGAATCACGTCAAGACTCTGCCCGTTTCGCAGTTTTACCAGGTGGCGGCCGACAATCAGGTGCCTTACAACGTGTACGGCGGCCTGCAGGACAACGGCAGCTGGTTCGGACCGTCCCGCGCGTCGGGCGGCGTCAGCAACGCCGATTGGCGCATGCTGAGCTTCGGCGACGGCTTCTGGGTTCTGCCCGATCCGTCCGACGACGAGATCGCCTTCTCCGAGATTCAGGGCGGCCGCCTGCTGCGCGCCCACAAACGCTTTGGAACCGCCAAATCGATCTTCCCGTACTCCACCGGCGAGCAGGAAAAGCTGCGCTTCAACTGGAATACGCCGATGCACTTCTCCCCTTCCACCCCGGGCACGCTCTACTACGGCTCGCAATTCCTGCATCGCTCGCGGGACCGCGGCGAGACCTGGGAGACCCTCTCGCCCGACCTCACCACCGACGATCCCGCAAAGCAGCGCCAAAGCGAGTCCGGCGGCCTGACCGTCGACAACTCGACGGCGGAGAATCACTGCACGATCTACACCATCAGCGAATCGCCGGTCGACCCCAAGGTGCTGTGGGTGGGCACCGATGACGGCAACATCCAGCTCACGCGAGACGGCGGCGCCACCTGGAATCTGGTCAGCGCTCACCTGCCGGAGGACCTGGCGCCGCACCCGTGGGTCACCTCGGTGAGCGCCAGCCCCCACGAAGCCGGCACCGCCTTCGTCACCCTCGACTACCACTGGCAGGGGGATATGGCGCCCCACGTTTACCTCACCACCGATTTCGGCGCCACCTGGAGGTCACTGGTGAGCGAGGAGATCGAAGGCTACGCCCACGTCATCGAGCAGGATCCGGTCAACCCCGATCTGCTCTACCTGGGCACCGAGCTGGGTCTGTTTCTCTCCCTGGACTCCGGGGCGAGCTGGGCGCCTTTCCGCCAGAACCTGCCCAGGGTCGCCGTGCACGATGTCTTCATCCACCCGGCGGACCAGGACCTGGTGATCGCCACCCACGGCCGCGGCATCTACATCCTCGACGACCTGACGCCGCTGCGCGCCCTCACGACCGAGCTGCTCGAGCAGGACGTGGCGCTTCTGCCCTCGAGGCCGGCGGAGATGACGATCGGCGCCGGCGCAGCCTTCGGCCTCGGCTCGGACGACGAATTCGTGGGCAGCGTGCCGCCCGAGGCCGCCTCGATCACTTATCACCTCAAAAAGCGCCACCTCTTCGGCGATCTGAAGATCGAAATTCGCGATCCGGAAGGCGCGCTCTTAGCCACCCTCCCGGGCGGCAAACGTCGCGGGCTGAACCGCGTGGATTGGCCTATGCGCTTCAAGGCGCCCAAGCTGCCCGCGGCCACCAACCTGGTGCCCGCCTTCATCGGCCCCCGGGTCGCCGAAGGCACCTACTCCGTGCGGCTGATCAAGGGCAAGAAGACCGTCGAGGGCGAAATTCAGCTGGTGCCCGATCGCCGCAACCCGTACTCGGGCGAAAGCCGCGCGACCCAGCAGAAAGTGGCCCTCGAGCTCTACGATGGCCTGGAGCAGCTGGCCTTCCTCGCCGCCCAGCTCGAGAACCTGCGCGACGGCGCCGCGGCGCTGCTCGAGGAGAAGAGGCTGCGCAGCCGCGAGCGCGGACAGGTCGAGGCGTTGGGAGATCAGGCGGAAAGCCTGCGCGCCTCCCTGGTCTCGACCGCCAAAGGCGGCATGCTCTCGGGCGATGAGAAATTGCGCGAGCAGATGGGCACCCTCTACGGCGACATCAGCACCTACGATGGCGCTCCCACCTCGTCGCAGCTCGGCGAAGGCACGCGGCTGCTCGCCGAGCTGAGCGCGGCGGACGCGAGGGTCGAGGCGCTGATCGAGCAGACCCTAGGGCCTCTCAACAGTCGCCTCGAGAAACGCGGCCAGAAGTCCATTTCCACCCTCGAACGCGAGACCTGGATGGCCGAGAACACCGGTCGCGGCGCCTCGGCTTCGGTCTTTCTGAGCTCGAAGCGCTCCCGCGCCGAGCTGCACGGGCTGCTCGGCGCGTCCTGGCTGGGCTTCTAGAAAACAGAGCGCATACCTACTGCTGCGCGTCCGGCGACTGCCACTCCATGGTCGGTAAATTGACCCGCTCGGGGATCGCCTCGGAGTCGCCGGTGCGCAGCCAGGAGAAGACGGCTTCCCTGAAGCCTTCCACCTGCCCAATGGCCTCGCGCA
>JBCCLG010000447.1:0-5209 GCA_039027015.1 Acidobacteriota bacterium
CCCGCAGGTCCTCAAAGCCCCGGGAGGTCGAGGAGGCGCCGGCGCTGGAAGCGGGCGAGGGCGAAGAGACGTCCGAGGACCCCGCGGCCGAGGACCTCCAGGCCCCGGCCGAGAACGTTAAGACCGAGGCTCGCGAGGAGGCCGAGGAAGCGGCCAAGCCGCGCACCCGTTCGCGATCCCGCCGGACCGGCTCCCGGTCTGCCGCGGCTCGCAAGGCTGAGCCCGAAAAGTCGGAAGCAGCGGACGGCGAAGTTGCCGCTGCCGCCGCCGCCGAGGAGGCACCCGAGGCGGAAGAGAAGCCTCGGCGCAGGGCTTCGCGCTCCAGGAGCCGGACCGCCAAGGCCGTAGACGCCGACGTCGCCGAGAACGCCGCGGACGAGAGCGAAGCCGAGGCCCAGGACGCCGCCGCCCCGGAGCCCGATCCGCCGCCGACCGCCAAGCGCCGGAAACCCCGCACTCGGCGCTCCCGCGCCTCGCGAGCCGCGGCGCCCGACGCCGATTCGGCGAGCGAGGAGCGTTCGGCGGGGCAAGAGGCGTCGTCCCACAACGGGGCTCCGCCCGAGTCGGAAGATCCCGACTTCGACCACGAGCAGCCGGAAAGCAACGAGTCGGCGCTGCACAAAACCCTCGAGCTTCCCTCTCTCGAGGGTCTCTCCGCCCTGCCCGACGCGGCGCCGGAGGCTCCCCAGCCCAAGGCCGATCGCCCGGTCTCCCAGCGCCTGCGCTGGCAGTGGTGGGGCGGCGACGACGCCGAGGCGAGCGATGGCGGCGACGAGACCTCCGAGGATTAAAGCCTTTTGCCGATTCTCCCGGCGCCCGGGCGAGCGCGCCCGGGCCCGGCTTTGGTAGCCTTGGAGCTGATGCAGACAACCAGGCCCGTCGTACTCGCTGGGATGCACCGTTCCGGCACGTCGTTGCTGACCTCATTTTTGGCGGCGATGGGCGTCGACGTGGGTCAAGAGCTGGTGCCGGCGGACCCCAATAATCGCAAGGGTTATTTTGAGGACGGCCGCTTCCTGGCCCTCAACCGGCAGCTGCTCGCGGGCGGCTGCTCGGCCGACGACGGCGGGCACCCGGACTGGGGCTGGACGGAAAACGAGACCTTCGATCGCGGGGCCCTCGAGGGGGCGCGCGAGGCCGGCCGTCAGCTGCTCGAGCGAATCGGCCCGCGCTCCGGCGTTTGGGCCTTCAAGGACCCCCGCAGCTCGCTCCTGCTCGACTATTGGGACGGCCTTTTGGGCAAAGACGCCCGCTTTCTCCTCGTCTACCGCTATCCATGGGACGTCGCCGACTCCATGCAGCGCCTGGGCGCCGACGTCTTTCTTCGTCGTCCCGACTACGCGCCGCGCATCTGGAGCTACTACAACCGCCACCTGCTCGACTTCTATCGCCGTCATCCCGAGCGCTGCGTGCTGGCCAGCACTCACACGGTGCTCGAGGGCCCCGGCGCGTTCGCCCGCCTGCTGGCGGATAAGCTGGACCTCGATCTCGAGCCCGCGGCCCTCGACTCGGTGTACGAGTGCGAGATGCTGGCCGGCCTCGATCTCGAGGACCCCTATCTGCGGCTCTTCCGGGCGTCTTCCCCCGAAACGATCGAGCTTTTAGAGCAGCTCGAGGAGGCGGCCGATCTGCCGACCGACGGCTCCTGGGCGAGCGAGGAGCGAGCCGGCGGCCCGCTGAGGCCCCTGCGCCCCGGGCCGGAAGCAGGGGATGAAGAGCCCGCGATTTCGGTGGTGATCCCGTGCAAAAACCACGGCTTCATGCTCGCGGAGGCGATCGCGAGCGTCGAGCGCTCCATCGAGCAACCCCACGAGCTGATCGTGATCGACGACGGCTCCGATGACGAGCGGACCCTGGCGACCCTGGAGCGCCTGAGGGCCGGCGGCTATCGGGTGGAGTCCCAGGAGCCCCAGGGGCTCTCGGCGGCCCGCAACCACGGCTTCCGCCTGGCCAGCTCGCCCTACGTCATCCCCCTGGACGCCGACAATCGCCTGCGCCCCGGCCCCTTCCTGGCGCGCGCGATCGCCGCCCTCGAATCGGATTCCAAGATCGGCGCGGTCTACGGCGACCGTCAGGAGTTCGGCCTGCGCAGCGGCCGATTCATCGCCCGGGACTTCGATCTCGAGAAGATTCTGCGCGGCAACTACATCGACGCCTGCGCCGTGGTGCGCCGGGAGATGTGGAGCGATATCGGAGGCTATGACCCCTCGCTGCGGGCCTGGGAAGATTGGGAGCTGTGGATCCGGGCGTCGTGCCGGGGATGGGAACTGCGCAGACTCGACGAGCTGGCCTTCGACTACCGAGTGCGCCCAGGGTCGATGGTCACCCAAACCGAAGATCCCGAGATTCTCGCCGATATTCTCGACCGGGTCGTGAAGCGTCATCGGCACGAGTTCGAGTCGCTGGTCACCCGCCAGCTCGGCTCGGCCCTCTCGAGCTGGCTCTTCTGGCTCCAGGAGCGCGTCCGCGCCCGGGAAGACGGAGCGGAGGCGAGGCCGGCGGTCGAGCTGCCCGAGCTGCCGCCTCTGGCCAGCGGTCCCCAGCACGGCCAGCTGCAGCTGGCCCGCGCGCGTCTTGACGCCCTCGAGGCTCGCCGGGTCGCGGATCGCGCCACCTACCGGCTCGAGCACGCCCTGGCGGCCGCCGATCGCTACCGCGAGTCAGCCGACCAGCTGACCGCTCTACTCACCGCCCGCAACGAGTCCGTCTCGCTGCTGCAAAGCTCCGTGGCTGAGCACAAGAGCCGCGCTGCCGATCTCGACGACGCGCTGCAGCAGAAGCTGGCCGATATCGAGGCGCTGAGCGAACGCAACGAGATGGTCGCCGGGCGCTACGACGAGACCATGGCAGAGCTCAAGAAGACGGAGAAGCGCCTCGAGGCGGCCCACGAGCATCTCGCGAGCACCGAGGCGGCGCTGCGCGAGGCTTCCCTGGTTGCCGGGGCCTCTCCCGTGCGGCGCCTGTGGTGGCGGTTCAGCGGCCTGCTGCGCCGCTGAGCGGAAAGCCGCCGGGCCGGTTGGGGAGCAGGGCCTGGCTCGGTCTCCTCGCCCTGAGCCTGGCGGTCCGCCTTCTCCTGTGGGGCTGGGCGGTCGCCGCCGGCCTGCCGCCCCTATTCGACGAAATCGGCTATCTCGAGCGGGCCCGAGGCTGGGCCGACGTTGCGGGCGCGTGGCTCCGCCTCGAGGCGGCCGCCCCCGAGGCCTTCGAGCGCGCCTATGGCGCCGGGCACTGGCCGCCGCTGCAGCCCCTGGTGCTGGGCCTGGCGCTGGCGCTCGCGGGGGAGAGCGGCGGCGTGGCCGCCGCGCGGCTTCTGGGGGTTCTCTTCTCCGCCGCCACCACGCCGATCGTCTACCGGCTGGGCCACGAGCTGGCGGGCGCGCGCGCGGCGGCGATCGGCGCCCTGCTGCACGCCTTGGCGCCCGCTTTTCTGGCCTACTCCCACTGGCTGTGGGCGGAAAATCTCGCCCTGGCCCTCGGCCTCGCCGGCGTGGCCTGCGCCCTCGAGGCGCGACGGCGCGAGCGGGAGGGCGCTCCGGGCGCCTCGCCTGCTCTGAGAATCGCCCCTCTCGCGGGTCTGTGCCTGGGGCTGGCGGCGCTGGCGCGCGTCGCGCTCTTGCCCTGGGCGCTCATCATCCTCGTTTGGCTCGCCGCCTCCTCCCGGCGCGCGGCGGCGGCGGCCGGCGGAGCGGCTCTCCTCGTGCTGCTGCCGTGGGTGGCGGTGCTGCATCATGAGGAGGACGGGCGCTGGCTGCCCCTCTCCACCCTCGGCGGCTATAACCTGGCCCTCGGCAATCACCCGGCGGTGCCGGCCGAGTACGGTAGCTCGTGGGGCCACGAGGCGAGCAAGCGGGCGCTGCATCTCCAGCTGCGGGAGGAGGCTGCGAGGCTCGGGGTGCCGTGGCAGCGGGTTGCGGGCGCGGCGGCGCGGCGGCATATCGCCGAGCGGCCGGCGGCGGCCCTAGCCCGCGCCGCCCAGCGCACGCGCTTTCTGTGGGCGCCGGACGCCTTCCCGCCGCGCCACGTGCTGAACGCCGTCTATCCGCCGCTGCCCGCGAGCGCGGCCCTCGCCCTGGTGGCGCTCGTTCTCGTGGTCCACGGCGCGCTTCTCTTCTGCGGCGTCGCCGGGCTGATCGCCGCCCGCTTCCGCCATCGCGGCCTGTGGATCGCCCTGGTGGCGGCCTCCATGCTGCCGCCGGCGCTCACCGTTTCCCTGACCCGGCTGCATCTGCCCATCGAGGCGCTGCTGCTGCCGGTGATCGGCGCCTTTCTGGCCGGCGGCTCGCGTCCCCGAGCGTCAGCCGGCTTTTTGGCCGGCGCGCTGGCGCTGGCGGTGAGCTTCAGCACCGTGCCGAAGGTGGCGGAGCTCTACTGGATCCCCTCGGCCCACTACGCGCCGGCGCTGGCGGCCCCGGCGCGTCTCGTCGGCGCCCGCATGATCTATTCAGACCGCCTGACCCTGCGCAAAGCCGCCTCCGCGGCCGCGATGGATCTCGTGCTCAAGACCCCTGGCGCCCGCTTCGCCGCCCCCTCGGGGGCGCCCCTGGTCACCGAGGGCGGAGGCGAGGAGCGCCTGCGCTGGCCCGCCGGCCGCCTCGAGTGGACCCTCGACGTGCACTCGGTGGGGCCCTCGCCGTTCGAGCTCGAGATCCGCGGCGCCCGTCCCGGGGTCTCGCCGCCGCCGATTCTCATCCGGCCCGTGCACGAGGCTCTGTGGCGCAGCCCGAAGGTCCTGGTGATGGGAGCGGTTCCGGGAGATGAGTTCCGGGTGGAGATCGAGTGGCTCGGGGGCGGCGCTTCGCCCCGCTGAGCCGGCCGCTCTTCGGCTCTCAGCCGCCGCCCAGCGGCTTCACCAGCTCCCACTCCTCCTCGGTGGGCTGAAAGGCCACCGTGCCCACGCAGCCCGGCCCGGCGTGGGTGCCCACCACCGGTCCGATGTCGGTCATCAGCATCTCGCGAACTTCGAAGCGCTGCTCCATCAGCCGGCGCAGCCGGTCGGCCCATACCGGAGCCTGGGCGTGACCCACGCCGACCACCAGCGGCTTGCCGGCGTCGACCCGCTCGGCGATCAGCTGCACCAGGCGCGGCTGCACCCTTTTGCCGCCGCGGGCGCGGTCGATCGGCACCACCTCGCCGTCGACCGTGCCGAGGATCGGCTTGATGCCGAGCAGCTTGCCGACCATGGCCCGGGCGCCGCTCACCCTGCCGCCGC
>JBCCLG010000448.1:0-5194 GCA_039027015.1 Acidobacteriota bacterium
CGAGGTCGATGAGTGCAAACTCGACACCGCGCCCCGGCTGCGGCCCACTGACCAACGCCCAGTGATTTAGAACCTCGCGCAGTCTGAAATCTGTCTTGCGATCGATCAACGCCGTCCCAGAGCTCGTCCCGTCGGAGCGCCAGAGGCCTTCGCCCGTGCGAAAAGCCAACCATCGCCCCCCGGTCGCCGAGTCGCTAGGCTGTCCTGCCCCCTCGGCAATCCACACAGCCGGTGAGGACGGTTGACCGAGGGTGTGGAGCCGCCAGTCGACGCCGCCGATCTCGCTCAGAAGTATGGCCTGCCCTTCCATGTCAAAAAGCTCGCTAGAGATCGAGAGCGCTCCCTCGACGCCGTCAAACAAGAGCACAGTCGAGTATCCCTGGGGCGAGTCGTCGACGGCACCGACCAGGGTCTGCTCGAGCTCGCCGTCTACGCTGCGCTCGAGGGTGAAGTAGAAGACGCCTCCAGATTCGCCAAGGACTTCGAGAATCGAAAGCTCCGGATCCCCGTCGAGGTCTACCAAAAGCTCTGAAGTATCGTTCACCAGATCGGTCCGCCACAAAGCCTCGTCGACGGTGTACCAAGCTGCGTCGGCGCCGTACCAGTGCCGGAGTCCCTGCCCTTCGGGCGGCGATGCTAGCTCAAGCGACGCGAAGTCGCCCACCACGGTGCCGTCGGTCATCGAGAGAGCACCAGATCTTGAGAATGCCACACCGGAAAGAGTCGACTGGAGATCGAGTGCTGCCGCGACGGAGTCTTCGGCGATCAAAGTCTGGGCGAATCCGCTCCAACTCCAGAGCCGGGTCCCTTCGAGCGAAGAGGTCTCCGAAAGGTAGAGCTCATCCTGCCAGACGAGCAAGGACCCTGTCGGAATCTGATCAAAAGGAAATCCGAAGACCAAGGTGCCGAACTCCGAACCATCGGTCGTCACCAGGGAGCCGACGTCTTCGCCTTCGAGCGGCTGGAAAGCCAGCCCGTTTTGCCAGGGAGTCAGGTTAGAAGGTAGCGACGACGCCGGATCGACGATGTCCGTGAGACGCAGCGTGCCCCCCGGCGTCCCGTCGGTGCGCCATAGCTCGAATCCGAAGGGCTCGACCTCGGCAGCAAAGAGCAGCAGGCCGTCAGGCCCGGGGAATCCCGTAACGCTGAAGGAGAGACTGTTCTCTTCACCGTCGTCCAAATTCGCCACCTGTGTGGTGACCGTGCCTGCGAGATTGGTCGCCCACAGCTCGCGTCCGTCGTCGATGTCCCAGGCGGAGAAATAGAGCGTGTCTCCTACCGGCACGAAATTCCGCGGCGTGGAGGCGCCGCCCACGGAAATATCGGCGACCAGGGTCGTGCCGGCAGCCGTGCCGTCGCTGCGAAAGAGCTCTTCCCCATTGGTGCCTGTGGAGATCCCCGTAAAAATCATGTGGTCCCCGAACCGGATCCAGTCGGCCGCGACACCCAAGCCCGTGCCGGCCCCGGGATTCAGATCGATCACCTGCTGGACGACCGTGCCGTTGGTGCGCCACAGCTCCCGCCCGGAGATGCCATCGTCCGCCGAGAGCAGAAAAACGCCACCGGGTAATTCGCCGAAGAGAGTCGGAGCGCTGCCCTCGGCCCCGGGCATGATCTCGAGGCGCACGGTCCCG
This sequence comes from Acidobacteriota bacterium, assembly GCA_039027015.1. Taxonomy (GTDB): domain Bacteria; phylum Acidobacteriota; class Thermoanaerobaculia; order Multivoradales; family J023; genus JAUIJL01. Next base: position 1,635 of record JBCCLG010000448.1, read on the forward strand.
AGTCCCGTGCCGTCGGTGCGCCACAGCTCGGACCCGGTCGATCCATCGGAAGCTCGGAAGAGCAGGAGCGGACCGAGTGCGTTCAGCTGCACCGGCGCCGACGACCCGCTACCCGCCTGAATGTCGGCCACCTGGTAGGTCCCAGCCTCGGTGCCGTCGGAAGCGTAGAGCTCCCGTCCGGTCGCCATCGTCTCCGCAGAGAAGTAAACCAGGTCTCCGGCAGCCGTAAAAAACGCAGGGTTCGAATCGGCAGGTCCTGGTTCGAGATCCGCCACCCGGTAGGCGCCCATACGGGTACCGTCGCTAGTCCAGGGCTCCGCCCCATGGTCCTTGTCCCATCCATCAAACCAAAGAGCGCCGCCCGCTTCCCAGACTCGGCCAAAAAAGGCGATGCGTTCCACCAGAACCTCAGTCCCTTCGGGTGTACCGTCGGTGCGCCAAAGCTGGGTCGGGAACCCCGCCGCGAAATAAGCGATGCCGTCGAGCACCGCGAACTCTCCTCGATCGAAACCACTCCGCCCACCGGGATCCAAATCCGCCACCATCTCTGTACCAAGCGCTGTACCGTTACTCCGCCAAAGCTCGCAGCCAAATGCTTCCGTGCAACCCTGGAAAAGCGTGTAACCGTTGATCAGCACCCCCTCGTCGACCGAGAAGTCCTGGATCAGATCGCTCTGAACCGAGCCGGGCGCGAGGTCGACAACCAATTCGAATTCCTGGCCCAACGCTGGCCTCGCAGATTCCAGGCTCATCGCCAAGGTGACCAGCGCGATTTTGAGTCGATACGAGTTGAAGTTGCCTTCAGCGGGAACCTCGAGAGCTGTCTTGAGACCCGATTTCACGGCGGAGAACAGTTTGATCATCATGTGGGGCATGTCCTATGAAAAGTGAGCTTTCATAGGTACTGGCGCCCTCGTAACCTGAGACCGGACATGCGGAGTCGATCTTGGCCTCTAGACTCCTGCTCTGGTCCTCTCATCCAAGTCGCCTTGGTGACCCAGCCGTCATTGGCCACCTGGCGGCGCCGACCGGGATCCACTCGCGCGCCCTAGAGGGACTTCGCGGAAATCGTCACCATCCACTTCGATGGCCTGAGTCATGTCGTTGACCTCGATCGGCTCCTGAAGCACATCGCCGAAGCCGAATTCCTCGGCCTTACGTTGATGAATTTCACGCCTCACTGGTGAGGAAGCGTCTTCACAGGAGCTTCTTTCCCGTGGAGCCTAGAGGCCTCGGCCGTGCTCCTGAAGGGCCTTGAGGCCCTGAGGCAATCCCGCCGTCACCTCACCTTCGTCGCGCTGCGCAGTTAGGGCCGGTTCAATCAGGGAGGGTGAGCCGCTGGCCTCGGCCTCCTCGCCGGACGCGACAAGCGCCACCGCGAGATCGAGCGACGCCATCGCCCATTCGCGGGTAAGCCCTTTTGCAAAATCGAGGCTGTCTTTTTTGGAGCCTTGCCCGAGTGCGACGGCGCCTAGGTGTAGTCCCTAAAGAGCTGAGAGCGCGACGAGACGCACGTCTGCATCAACGCTCGGTCCCAGAGAGCCGTCTTTCCTGCTGCATTTTTCGGCCGGTTGACGCATGTCGTTTTAGAGCAACCCTGTCCTGCCCTCGAGTGTGCCACCCCGCCCGGTAGGGGATCTCTTCGGGTGCAGCCGCGGCCAGAGCCCTCAGGCCCGCCTCGTTTTTCTTCTTAAGGAGTCTCCATGCAGCGTCGCGTCCTTGAATTGAGCCCGCACCTTACAGCCGCCGCTCTCATCCTCTCCCTCCTACAGCCCTTTAGCCTCTCGGCACAAACGCCAGCGGAGATCTTCTCCGACGACTTCGAGTCGAGCTGGGTTCACCGCTGGGACACGCACGTCGGCGCGGCGCCGCTCCCGATGCTCGACGTCGGCGCGGCGCTCTCTGGAACGACCGTACCGCTGCCCGTGGGCGGTCGCAACGCCAGAGAGCGCGCCCTGATGGTCCAATACCTCGGCACCGGCAAGAGCATCGACGGACAGCCGCGGGAGCAGCTGCCGTTTCGCGCCTACTTCGCCTCCTGCAACGTCGACACCGAGAGCCCGAGGATGTTCGTTTCGCTCACCCTGGTCGACGAGGGCCCAAACGCCAATCCGAGCCATCCGCGGGTCGGCTCGGTCTTCGAGGCCGAGTACAACCCCGATTCGGGCCTCCTGCAGCCGACGGCCAATCACGCGGTGCTCGACGTGTGCAATGAATCCCACGGCATCGCCGTCAGCTCGGACTGTTCCCAAGTCGCGGTGCTCTGCGCCACGGCGATCGAGGAGCCGGTCACGCCGACCCACCCGGGGCCGCTGCGCGACCTGGTTTCGGAAACCAGCCAGGATTCCTTCTACACGCGACAGATCGACAATGTCGCGATCATCGACGGCATCTCGGGCCTTACGCAGGAAGAGAGAGAGGCGCGCTACCGCTACAACGGCGAGGTTTGGCTGTTGGAATGGCCCGACGGCCGAGCCCTATCCTCCGAGTCCGACAAATACGTCCTCCACAAGGGAGTGGGCGGCCACCCGTTCGCCGCCGTCAGCTTGATCTACGGCGAGGCCGACGATTCCTATGCGGCCACCTTTGCGACCAGCGTCTTCGACTCCAACCACGGAGGACGTCACCGCAGCGCCGCGCTGATGGTCGTCGATCGCAAGAACGGCTGGGAGCTCAATCCCGACGACCGAGGCTGGGCGTGGGCCTGCGCAGACGGTCATGTCTTTCAAATCAGCCCCTTCTGGAATCCCTACCGGACTGACGAACGCGCCGGAGAGTACGCGGCGATCTGCACCAGCGACGGCAACGACTGGCAGGCGTTTCAGGCCGGCACGGTCGCCACAAAATACGAGTCGAGCGATCTTTTCGAGGGCTACAGCGGCTATCTCGTGCCGTCGAACAACGGCGGCGTGATGAACGGCGGCGCCCACAAGTTGATCCCCATCGACGAAAACCGCTCGATAGGGATCCTGGTCGGTCCCGACATGGAGCCCTGGCACGACTCCGCCTTCAGCGATTTCGTCGCCATGACGGAAGAGGCGGCGGCCAACTCCCTTGGGCCGCTGGAGGCCGAGCGCCGAGGCCTGACCGGCCTCAACGCCTGCAATTGGTGGGACGACGGGTGGTGCCTCTTCGGCTTCACGCGCTGGGAGCATCAGGGAACCTATCCGCTCTACGAATGGGGCTTCTGGTGGAAGAACCTGGCGGCCATCGGACCCAGGGACCTTTCGAGGGTCGGAATTTTCCACCAGGAGGTCAGCGGACGGGCCGTCGCCCAAAAAGACGGCCGGCTGGTGAAGTGGCTCGCCGAGGACGAGGACTGCATGCTCGGCGCGCCTCAGCTGGTGGATCTTCAGAACGGCCGCTACCTGCTGGGCTTCGCCAAATTTCAGTGCGTCAGCGATAGCTTTCACCTGCGGCGCTTCGCCACCGGCGCCAACAACACCCGCAGCGTCTCAACGCTGATCCCGAAGGAGTACTTCCTGATGGAGATCGACGCCGACGGCTACGCCTGGACGCAGCCGACGCCGGTCTCGGGGGCTGGATGGGGCGGCCTCGAC
>JBCCLG010000449.1:0-5185 GCA_039027015.1 Acidobacteriota bacterium
CCACGGCCTCGAGCTGTTCGCGAACCTCGCGGTCCGCCTCGTCGGTGACCGCCTGCTGCTGGGGATCCCAGGCGGACGCCAAGCGGCTCTGGGCCTGCTCGGCGACGTCGTCGTGTCGTTCTGTGAATTCGTTGTCGTGCCTACTCATCTCCGTCACCCGAATCTCTTCAAAGAAGATCTCCAACTTCTTCATGCAGCGCCTTGCGCATTTTCTTCATCGCCAGAAGTGTCCTCGTTTTAACGGTGCCCAGCGGTATGCCGGTGCTGTTGGCGATTTCGCTTTGCGTCATCCCGGAAAAAAAGGCCAGCTCCAGGACTTGCCGCTGCTCTGGCGGCAGGTGCGCGAGTTCCTCGCGCAGGCGTTCTCGTCTCTGATCGTGTAGTACGTTTCGTCCACCTTCGGGAGATGTATGGAGGCGAGGGGTTTCTTGTTGGAGCGCCGAAACCGTGCGCTCCTTGACCTGGCGGCTGCGCAGTCGATCGATCGAGCGGCTGCGCGTGATCAGGACCAGCCAGGTGGAGACCGACGAGCGCGAGCGGTCGTAGCGCCCGGCCTGATTCCAGACCTGCACGAAGACCTCCTGCAGAATGTCTTCTGCCTCGGTCGTATCGTGCAGAACGCGCCTGGCCAGGGCCAGCAGCATGCCGCTGAAGCGATCGTAGAGCTGCGACAGGGCGTACTGGTCGCCGCCCGCGATGCGGGCCACGAGCGTGGGGTCGTCGGGTTCAGGGGCGGGAGAGAGACTGGGCTCTAATGACATGGTGAGACTCCAGGCGAAACACCGGATTCAGGGATCCTGCACCCTACCACGCGCCGACGGACGCCTCGCACGATCGCACGGGCGCTCCGCTCGGCCTTTTCTCGCCGGCTCTTTCCGCTCGGAGCGGCCGTCAATAGCGGGGCACCGAAGAATCGATCCGCAGGCTCCAGTCGTCGATACCGCCGGTCAGGTTGGTCGCTCGGCTGTAGCCTTGGGAGCGCAGGAATTGAACGGCGTTGTGCGAGCGCCCCCCGTGGTGACAGTGCACCACGATCAGCTGATCCTTGTCGAGCTCATCGAACCTTTGGGGCAGCTCGCCCAGCGGGATCTCCCGGGATCCCTCGATGCGGCAGATCTCGAGCTCCTGGGGCTCCCGCACGTCCAAAAGCACGTGTTCGGTTCCCTGGGAGCGCAGGGCGGCGAGCTGCTCTACGCCGATGGCTTGGGGCACCTCGGCGGCGTCCGGGCTGAGGTCGAGGGTCGAAGAAGGGTCGCGGCTCATGGGAATCTCCTCGGGTGTACAAAAGGCGTTGGCGGCCGGCTCGGGCTCGTCCGTCCACGTCAGCTCGGCCCCCGGCGCGCAGGCCGGGCAGTTGGGGTTCTTGGCGAGCTGGAGCTCGCGAAAGCTAAGGCGCAGGGCGTCGAAAACGAGAAACCTTCCGATCATCGGCTCGCCGACGCCGAGCAGCAGCTTGATCGCCTCGCTCGCCTGCAGCGAGCCGAGAATGCCGGGCAGCACGCCGAGAACGCCGCCTTCGGCGCAGGACGGCACCAGCCCGGGCGGCGGCGGCTCGGGAAAGAGGCAGCGGTAGCACGGGCCCTCGGGCGTGCCGAAGACCGAAAGCTGACCTTCGAAGTGGAGCACCGCGCCCCACACGTCCGGCTTGCGGCACTCCACGCAGGCGTCGTTGACCAAATAGCGCGTCGCCGCGTTGTCGCTGCCGTCGACCACCAGGTCGTACTGCGACACCAGCTGGCGAGCGTTCGACGCCCGAAGCCGCTCCTCGTGGGGCTCGAATCGCACGTGTGGATTGAGGCCCCCGAGCCGCTCGATCGCCGCCTCGACCTTGAGTCGGCCGACGTCGCCCGAGCCGTAGAGCACCAGACGCTGGAGGTTCGAGGCGTCAACCCGGTCGAAGTCCACCAGGCCCAGGGTGCCGACGCCGGCGGCGGCCAGATAGAGGGAAGCCGGCGAACCGAGGCCGCCGGCGCCGACCAGCAGCACCCGCGCGGACTTCAGCCGCTTCTGGCCTTCCAGTCCCACGTGAGGGAGAACCAAATGGCGGCCGTAGCGGCGGATCTCTTCGCCGGTCAAGCCGGCGTCGCTCGGGGCGGTGGTGATGCTCGGGATGCTCATGACGGATCGGCCATCTCTTCGCTCGCGACGCGCGTTCGGACTTGTCCCATGAGCCTGCTGGAAATCTCACGGACGCCGGTCCGCGCGCCCCATATGCTAGACATATCAGGCCGATCTATAAACGCCAGAGAGCGCTGCCTCTCCTTCGACGCGACCCGGAGATTCTCCCGATGCCCGCCGGATTCTTCTCGACCGACCCCAAGTCCGCCGAGGCGCCCAGGCGCCTGCCGTTTCTGATTCCGATGGCGGCCGCCCTGCTGCTGGCCACCGCCTCCTACGCCCAGACCGGCGCCGAGTCTAAGCGCGCGCGCGCCGGCGGTCCCTCAAATCACGAGCAGGAAATGGCGGCGTGGGCGGAGCACCAGAAGCTCGATGAGGCCTCGCTCTTCCGCGGCCTCGAGTGGCGATCGATCGGTCCGGTCATCCAGGGCGGGCGCGTCATCGACATCGAGGCCATCCCGGGCCAGCCCTATGGATTCCTCGTCGCCTACGCCTCCGGAGGCCTGTGGCGCACCGTCGACAACGGCGTCAACTTCGAGCCGATCTTCGACGATCAGCCGACCCTCATCATGGGCGACGTGGCGATCGACCCGCAGAACCCGGAGCGCCTGTGGGTCGGTACCGGGGAGGACAACTCGTCCCGCTCCTCCTACGGCGGCGTCGGGATCTTCCGCAGCGACGACGGCGGCGAAAGCTGGCGACACGTCGGCCTCGGCGAGAGCGACCGCATCGGCCGCATCGCGGTCGACCCTCGGGACGGCGACCGCGTCTACGTCGGTTCCCTCGGCAAGCTCTACACGCCGGGCGGCCAGAGGGGCGTTTTCCGCACCACCGACGGCGGCGAGAGCTGGCAGCATGTGCTCGACACCGGAAAGCTTGAGACCGGAGAAGAGGGATGGACCGGCGTCGTCGACCTGATGATCGACCCCCACGACCCCGACACCCTCTACGCCGCCGCCTGGCACCGCGAGCGCAGCCCGTGGAATTTCGTCGAGGGCGGCGAGGGCAGCGGCGTCTATAAATCGACCGACGGTGGCGACACCTGGAAGCTCCTCGAGGGCGGCGGCCTGCCCGCGGGCGAGCACGTCGGCCGCATCGGCTTGGCCGCCGCGCCGTCGAGCCCCGGCGTGCTCTACGCCACGGTGGATAACCAGGAGGAGCTGCCCGAGGAGCTGCGCGATGCGGGCGGCTCCCCCCTCTCGGCGGCGCGCCTGCGGGCCGATGGCGGCATGAGCGAAGAGGAGTTTTTGAGCTTCGACGCCGACACTCTCGAAGGCTTCATTCGCGCCAACGACCTCGACACCGATCTGGACGCCGAGAAGCTGATCGACCTGATGCAAAAAGGCGAGGTGACGGTCGCAGATCTGATCGACGAGCTCTCGGACGCCAACGCCAACCTGTTCAACACCGACATTCGCGGCCTCGAGGTCTACCGCTCCGAAGACGGCGGCGCCACCTGGCGACGCACCCACGAGAAGCCTCTGCGCGACGTGGTCTACACCTACGGCTATTACTTTGGGCAGGTGCGCGTCGACCCCAGGAACGCGGAGCGTCTTTTCATCGGCGGGGTGCCGCTGATCACCTCCGAGGACGGCGGCAAGACGTGGTCCGGCGCCAACCAGCGCGACGTGCACGTGGACTACCAGGCCGGCTGGATCGATCCCGAGAACCCCCAGCGCATGTGGATCGGCAACGATGGCGGCATCGACGCCAGCTACGACGGCGGCAAGACGTGGGTGCGCATCGACAATCAGTCGGTGGGTCAGTTCTACACCGTCGAGGTCGATATGGAGGAGCCCTATAACGTCTACGGCGGCCTCCAGGACAACGGCACCCTGACCGGCTCGAGCCGCTCTCGGCCCGGAGTAGACCGCTGGCGGGTGATCGGCGGCGGCGACGGCATGCATATCGAGGTCGATCCTCGGGACGGCCTGCTCTACACGGGCTTCCAGTTCGGCTACTACTTCCGCTCCGACGGCCAGGAGGTGCGCCCGCGCGACGCGCTCAAGGAGCCCGCCCTGCGCTACAACTGGCAGACCCCCATCCGCCTTTCGAGCCACAACCCGGACATTCTCTACTTCGGCGCCAATCGCCTCTTCCGCTCCATGGACCGAGGCGAGAGCTGGACCGCGATCAGCCCCGATCTGACCCGGTCTCAGGAGCGCGGCGACGTGCCGTTCGCCACGCTGACCACCCTGTCTGAAAGCGAGCTGCACTTCGGCCTCCTCTGGGTCGGCACCGACGACGGACAGATCTGGCTGACGCCGGACGGCGGCGCCTCCTGGAGCGACTCCGGGCGCGATCTGCCCGCGGATCGCTGGGTGAGCCGCGTGGAGGCCTCGCGCCACGTCAAGGAAAGGGCCTACCTCACCCTCAACGGCTACCGCCAGGACGACAACACCGCCTACGCCTACGTGACCGAAGATCTCGGCAAGACCTGGAAGTCGATCGCCGCGGGCCTGCCCGCCGAGCCGCTCAACGTGATTCGCGAAGATCCCGTGAACGCCGACGTGCTCTACGTGGGCAGCGACCGCGGGGTCTACGTCAGCCTCGATCGCGGCTCGAGCTGGCAGGGTCTGCCCGCGGGGCTGCCCAACGTGCCGGTGCACGATCTGGTGGTCCATCCCCGGGATCGCGAGCTGGTGGCCGGCACCCACGGCCGCAGCATCTACGTGATCGACGCCCTGCCGATTCAGGATTTGGCCGAAGCTCGCGACGAGCCGGCGCACCTCTTCCCGGTGGAGAACGTGGCCTACAGTCGCGCCTGGCAGGGCCGCCGTTCGCTGTGGTTCGCCGATCTCGAGGATCCGCCGGCCCTCGAAATTCCTTTCTGGAGCGCCCGCGAGGGCAGCGCCGTCCTGCGGGTGGAGGACGAGGAGAGTCGCACCCTGAGACGGCTGGAGCTGGAGGTTCACCGGGGCGTCAACACCGCGACCTGGGACCTCCTGCTCGACCCCGATCTGGCGCGCAGCGCGGAGGAGGAGGCCCTCGCCGAGGCGGCCAGCGACGACGAAGCCGAGGAGGCCGACAAGGTAGACGAGGCCGCCGATTCCCAGCTCAAGGTCGC
>JBCCLG010000450.1:0-5166 GCA_039027015.1 Acidobacteriota bacterium
CCCTGCACATGCTGGTGGGCATGGGCATCATGCTGGTGATGCTCTTCAGCCTCAAGCGAGGGCATAAATGGGCCCGCTGGGATCGCAAGAACCACAATTTCGTGGAGGGTTTCGGCCTCTACTGGCACCTCGTCGACATCGTGTGGATCTTCATCTATCCGTTTCTCTACCTGATCGGCCAAAGCGTCGACAAGGTGCAGTGAGCCGGAAGCGGACGGAGATTCTGAGGTAACCCCATGGCAGGACAGCTCCATCCCAGGGACCAGTACGACGAGGATCATGAGCACGATCACCCGCTCAAGCCCCACGTCATCAATCTTTTCGCGCTCTTCGGTCTGACCGGCATCACCTACGGCGTCTCGCTGATCCACCTCGGACCGCTGGCGGATATCGTGGCCTTTGCCATCGCCTTCTCGAAGGCGACCCTGGTGATTCTGGTCTTCATGCACGTGAACGAGGGGACGCGCCTGATCAAGGTCACGGCCTTCGGCGGCTTTTTCTGGATTTTCCTCTTCTTCGCCTACATCGTGGGCGACCTGGTCACGCGCCAGAACGATACGTGGTTTGAGGGCTGGCAGCCGGAGCCCCGCAAAGCCGTCGTGATGGACGGCGGCCACCACGGCGACGACCACCACGGTGACGACGGCGACCACGCGGACGGCGAGGGTCCAGGGCCGTGGGCGGATGACCCCGACTCGGACTACTAGCACTAGCGACCTGCGGATCCTGGGCCCGCCAGGGCTCTAGTCTCCGCATCAGGACTCTCAGCTGCGCGCCGGGCTCCTCTCGCAGGGCCCGGCGCTTTGCGTTGGGGTGAGCTGCAGCCTCTGTAAGCCTCGATTTCGACGCCGTCTCGGCATCGCAGACGGGGACGCGTGTAACAAAACCCATCGGACCTCCGTCTTCTAGGGCACACGACACACACACCGAACCCACCACGGAGACTCGACCATGCGCCACCCCTCCAAGCTGCTCTTTGTTTCACTGCTCGCCGCGCTGCTGGCGGTGCCCTCTGCTTTCGCGGACCAGTGGATCCATCTCCAGGTTGAGGGCGACAGCGACGAGCGCGTGACGATCAATCTGCCGCTCTCCATGGTTCGAGCCGCCGCGGCCATGATTCCCGCCGAGGTGCGCAGCGACCTGGACTCGGAGGTCGAGATCGCGATCAACGATCTCAACATGGAGTGGAGCGAGATGCGCGATCTCTGGCGGTCGATCCAGGACGCTCCCGAGGCCACCTTTGCGACGGTGCAGACCCGGGACGAGTCCTTTGCGGTGCGCAAGGAAGGGCAGTTTCTCCTGGTCAAGACCACCGAAGTTCGCCCGGGCGGTACCGAGATAGACGTCCGCCTGCCGATGAACGTGGTGGACGCTCTTTTCTCGGGCCCCGAGGGCAGCCTCGACTTCACGGCCGCCCTGGATGCGCTGGCCTCCTACGGCCCCGGCCACCTGGTGTCGATCCGCGACGGCGAGGACACGGTCAAAGTCTGGATCGATGACGAGAACGAGCCATACTGAACTGAACCCGCCTCACCGGATGCAAGCCGAGCCGGCCCGTGGCCCGCTCGGCTCCTGAGCGTTTCGCGCTTCTTTGAGAGAAAGGATGCCTTCGATGAACCGCCCACCCAGCGCCGCCTCCCCTCGCCCGACTCCGCGCCGCAGCCCGTTCCTGCGCTTTCTGACGGTGGCCGTCCTCTTCTGCCTGGCCCCGATTGTGGTGCTCGGCGCTACGGTCGCCGCCACCGGCACGCTGGTGGTGAGCGTCGAGGAGCACGGGCCCGAGGGCGTCAGCCTGTGGATTCCGGTTCCTGCGCTGCTCGTCGACATCGCGGTGTTCGCCGTTCCGAGGATCGTGCCCGCCCACGAGGTCGCGCAGATCCGTCGGGAGCTCGAGCCCTTTCGCGAGGCGATCGAAGGCATGGCCGAAGAGCTGGAAGAAATTCCGGCCGGCTCGGTGATCCTGGAAGTTCAGGACGGTCCCGACCACGTCAAAATCTCTAAGCGCTGGCGCAGCTTCGAGATCGCGGTGGACGGTCCCGATACCGACGTCAGGGTCAGCGTGCCGGCTCGTCTTTTGAGCCGCAGCCTCGACCTCTTCGGCTGAGGCCCTTCGCCTTTACATCGAGGATCCGGTGCAGCATCATCGGGCGGTGAGCACCAACCTCGACCGCCCGCTGATCCTCGGTATTGAAACCTCCTGCGACGACACGGCCTGTGCCGTGATCGACGGCGTCGGCAGGGTCCTCTCTTCGGCGGTCTCGAGTCAGAATATCGCTCACCAGCCGTTCGGCGGCGTGGTGCCCGAGATCGCCTCGCGCGAGCACCTCTCCAACTGGCCGGCGGTGAGCGCCAAGGCGCTCGAGGACGCGAGCATGGCGATGCACGATGTCGACGCCGTGGCCGCCACCCGCGGCCCTGGGCTGATCGGAAGCCTCCTGGTCGGCCTGTCGCTCGGCCGCTCGATCGCCTTCGGGCTCGAGCGGCCTTTTCACGGCATCCATCACCTCGAGGGTCACCTCTACTCCCCCTTTCTCTCAAACGACGGCGGGCCGGCCGAGGAGATTCCCGGGCACTTCGTCGGCCTGGTGGTCTCAGGCGGCCATACGTCGCTTCTCGACGTCAGGGCAGGCCGAGTGAAGAGCCTGGTGGAGACCCGAGACGACGCCATGGGCGAGGTCTTCGACAAGGTCGGCAAGCGCCTGGGCCTGCCGTTTCCCCAGGGCCCGGTGGTCGACCGGCTGGCCGAAAAAGGCACGGTGTCGAGTACTCTCTTCCGGGTGCCCAGGGTTCAAGACGAGCTCTACTTCTCCTACTCGGGCCTCAAGAGTCAGGCCCTGCGGGAGATCGAGTCCCTCACCGAGCGCGGGGTGGTGACGGAGGGCGCGCCTCGGGGCGACGGGGAAGGGGAGCTTCCGGGTCCGGCGCTCGATCTTTTGGCCAGCTTTCGATGGGCTGCCGTGAGGCAGATCATCGACCGCCTGAGGCGGGTTCATGACCGCATGCGGATCGACACCCTGGCGGTATCAGGAGGCGTTGCCGCGAATCGGCTGCTGCGCAAGGAGCTGATCCGCTGGGCCGGCGAGGCGGCGGTTAATCTCCGTCTCGTGCCTCTCCGGTTCTCCGGCGATAACGCGGCGATGATCGCCTTTGCGGCCCTGGTGCGCCAGCGTCAGGGAATGGCTGAAGATCCCCTATCGACGGTGGTCGCCAGCCGGATCCCGTTCAGGTAGCGAGAGGGCTCGGGCCGCCGAGCGCCCGGAGACGCGGGGCCTGGCGCACAAAGCCCCGCGGCCGCAGCCTTCTCCCTGGAGAAGGGAAGGCGCTGGTCCGCGGGGCCCTGCTCAGGCGCTCTGCGAGCCGCTCGGCCCGCCCCTCTTCATCACCAGGATCGAGAGGGATCAGGGCCGGCGCCTCGCGAGCGCCCGCGTATCAGCCAGCTAGCTGCAGCCGCCGGGGCTGGTGCTCGTCCACTCGTCGCAGTCGCCGCGTTCGAAGTCGGCGGAGAAGACCTCGTTGAGGCTCCAGCCGATGTCGGTGAACAGCTCGAGGGTCAGGTCGACGTCATCCGTGAGGTCCGGGGTGATCGCCGGCTCCATCAGCAGACTCGGGGTGGCGTCGGTGGTCCAGTGGGAGATCGACGAACCCGGCGCCACGGGAACGGGCGCGTGGACCCGCAGGAAGCCGCTGTTGGCTCCCGCCAGGCGGGTGTCGTCCGTGCCGAGGGTGATGGTGACGCCCGGGGTGGGCAGCTGGCCGTTCATGTCGGCCCCCAGGGCCTGGGAAATGCCCACCGAGGGGATTGCCACCGCGGGGTCGTCGCCGCCCATCGGCGGCAGACCGTCCGGCACGTTGTTGGCGATCAGCACACCGACGGCGCCTACCGCCTGCGCGTTGATCACCTTGACGGTGAAGTTGCAGGTGCCGCGATCGATCAGGGCGATGTTGCCGTTGATGGCCGCGCCGTTGGTCAGCGCCTCGCAGCCGTCGGTCGGCGAAGCGCCGATGCCGTCGGTGGCCGCGACCACCGTACCGCTCAGGCCGGAGCCCGGGACGGGCGGACCGAAGGCGGCCGGCTGCACGTCGGAAGTGCCTGCGATGGCCGGCGGCGTGTCGACCGTCACGATGCTCGTGCCGTCGAGGAAGCTGCCGATCGCGGCGCTGACCGTCGCTCCGGTCCACACTACGTCGGGATCGTTGATCGCGGAGGCCACGCGCTCGGCGTTGGTCATGTCGTTCCAGTTCATCCCGGTCTCGAGGTCGCGGGTGAAGGTCGTGTAGACGTCCGGAGTGTTCTGGAAGAGCGTGCCGGCGGCCTCGTTGGCGAAATTCGCGAAGCCCAGGCCGTGTCCGTACTCGTGGAGCATGGTGGCGAGCAGATCCACCGCCGCGCCTTCGTTGTTGTCAAAGCCGTAGTACCAGCCGTTGCCGCCCAGGCAGTTCGGATCCTCGTCGAGATTGAGGTTGAACTGAGTCTGGATGTCGGGGTTATTCACGTCGAGATCGACGCCGGCGATCGAGTTGGCGAGGGCGCCGTGATACCAGGTGTTGGCGAAGGGCGCGTTCTGGAAGTTCCGGAAAACGACCGCGGCGCCGGCCGAAGCGAGCACGGCGCCGTTGGCGTCGCACTGCTGAAGAGCGGTCTGGGCGCGGATGGTGATCGGAACGTCGCTGATCAGCTCATCGGCCCAAATCTCTGCCGCGCGCAGCAGCACGTTGAGCCGCTGCTCGCCGAGGGTGGTGCCCATATTTCCGGCGATCGGGGTTGCCGGGGTAGTGTCGTTCAGGCCGACGCCGGGGGCGTCGTTGTTCAAAATTACGACCTCGGCAGCGCCGAGGCTTCCGGCCACCATCAGGCCGGCGAGGGAGAGGGTCAGCGCACGCTTAGCGGACATCGCTGTTCTCCTCCTCGGTCTTCACGCTCGGCGCGGTGGCCGGCGGCGCCAAAACGAAGTTGACGGCGGTGTGGGCGTCGTGGGTGCACAGACCCTCCACGTGCTCGTGGTCGTCCGACTTTTTAGCCAGCATCATCGACTGGAAGCGGCCGTCGAGGGCGACGCCGACGGTGCCGTCGGCGTAGTGCGTCTCGACCAGCCCGGCGTCAGAGCGGTTGAGGGGATCGACGGTGGAGGCCAGGCGCGCCCACTCTTCGTCGGTCGGAGCGCGGAA
>JBCCLG010000451.1:0-5155 GCA_039027015.1 Acidobacteriota bacterium
ACTCCCCCACCGCCGTGCCGCACATCTCGGGCAGGGAGGACTTCCCCCTGAAAGGTCTCTTGAGATCTAGCGAGGGCGCGCTCACGGCCTCCTACAGCAAGAGCTCTTCCGGCAGGAAATACGCCTATTACCACGAGCCCGCAGGCCATGAGGCCTCGGGCGGAAAGTCGAAGATAAGGATCCCGCGCGAGCGGATGCATGATCTCTTTCTCGAACTCCTGCGGAGCCTTCGGCCGAGCGAACGCTTCCTGACGGCCTGGAAGGCAGCCCTCTTGGTGGAATGGGAGCGCAGAGTTGCGGATATTCGGGCCTCTGCCCAGTCCTATGCGACGCGGGTGCGTGACCTCACGGAACAGAAGGAGCGTCTCTTAGACCTGCTTCTGGAGGGCGTTATCGACCCCGGCACGTTTAAGGCCCGCGAACGCCGAATCGACGCTGATCTCGTAATCGCCGAGGCGCAAAGCGCGGAGGGGCGGGAGCCGACCCTCGACGCGGAGAGCGCCATCGAAAAAGGCGGCCAGCTCATCATGAGAGCGGACCGCCTTTGGCTAGATGCGGGATACGAAAACCGGCAGCGTATCCAGCAAATGCTGTTCCCTGAGGGTCTTGAAGTGACGCGAAATCGGGATCTTCGAACGCCCGTAACCCGCTGTATTTTCAGACCTTTAGTAAGCAAAGCGCAGAGCGAAATTCGGATGGTACGCCAATGCTCCGGGAGTTCGAACCTGGCAAGTGATCTTCGGCTTGTTTTCGAGTAGATGAGAGATGCGGCTGAAAGCACGGCGAAACTCAAAATACAATCCGCTTGAGGAGTTTTGAAATGCACCAACAATTGACCATCGAGTACAGAGACGAGATCTTGCTGAGTCTTGGCCTGGAGCCGGACGAGTTTGCTCTTGAGGCCAGGTTCCTTCTCGCTGCCAAGCTCTATGAGTTGGGAAGACTGAGCTCGGGACAAGCGGCACGTCTCAGCGCCATGAGAAGAGCTGAATTCCTTCTTTCGCTGCCGCGAATCGGCGTCACGGTTAGCAATTTACGCGCCGAAGACGCGCAGGCAGAAATTGCCTTCGGCCTCGATGACTAGGGCACTAGTTCTCAACACAGGCCCCTTAATAGCCCTGGCCAAGGCAGAGGTGCTAGAAACCGTCGGCCAGCTGCCGCTGTCGTTTTATTGCCCGCACGAAGTCTGGAAGGAAGTGACCCTTGGAGTCCAAAAGGGTTACCCCCGTATTCGGGTCGACTGGCTTCAGATCCGTGATTTATCCGACCCATTAGACCCTGTAGCCGCGGCGAGTCTCGACGAAGGCGAGGCATCGGTCATCCAGCTGGCCCTGGAAAGCGGGATCACCACCGTTTGCATCGATGAGCGACGTGGAAGACGAGCAGCGGCCTCAGTGGGCCTCCAGGTCGTCGGAACCCTCGGGCTGCTTCTTCGGGCAAAAAGACTCGGCAGCCTTCCAGCTCTGAGACCGGTCATCGCACGACTCCAGTCCGCCGGCTATTGGTACGCCTCCGACCTGGTTAGCAAGATTCTTGAGGCAGCAGGAGAAGCCTAGGCTACCGACCGAGGCTCAAAGAAAGCTGAGGCCAACGAGAACGGCGACCAGGACGAGAGGTCCGGGTCGCCGGTTGGCTTCGCAGTAGTGGTACCCCCAACGGGATTCGAACCCGTGTCGCCAGCTTGAAAGGCTGGTGTCCTGGACCTGGCTAGACGATAGGGGCACAGGCCGCTTGCGGCAGCGCGGATGGTAGCAAAAAAGCTCGCTCGGTGGGAAGTCCCGAGCCGGGCCGCATCAGGCCTGAGCGGCCGCGGCGTTCTGCTCTTCTTCCTGCCGCTTGGCCGCCTCGAAGCGCTGCTTATCCTGCGCTTTGGCCCAGGCGTCGATGGCGGAGATTCTCTTCGCTCGGAGGTGCTCCTCCAGGGAGTCGTCCATGGCGCACATGCCGAGACGGCGATGGCCCTGGATGATCGACTGCAGCATGGGGGTGTTGCCTTCGCGGATGACGTTCGGCAGACCCGAGGTGCGAAGCAGGATCTCGTGGACGGCGCAGCGCCCGTGGCCGTCGGCGGTCTTGAGCAGGAGCTGCGAGACGATGGCGGCGATCGACTCGGCGAGGGTGGTTCGAATCTGCGACTGCTGGTTGGCCGGAAAGGCGTCGACCAGGCGATCGATGGTCTTGGCCGCGCTGTTGGTATGCAGGGTGCCAAAAACCAGGGCTCCCATCTCGGCCGCGGTGACCGCCAGGGAGATGGTCTCGAGGTCGCGCATCTCGCCCACCAGCACGACGTCGGCGTCCTGACGCACCGCGACGCGCAGGGCGTCGGCGAAGCTGTGGGAGTCGTGGTGCACCTCGCGCTGGGAGAACACGCAGCCGCGGTTGGGGTGCACGAACTCCACCGGATCTTCGATGGTCAAGATGTGCTTTTTATAGTTGCTGTTGATGCGATCGATCACCGCCGCCAGGGTGGTTGATTTCCCCGATCCGGTCGGCCCCGTGATCAGCACCAGGCCCTGCTGGAGGTCGGAGAGATCGGCGATCGCCTTGGGCATCTTGAGGTCTTCGCAGGTGAGAATCTTCTCGGGGATGATGCGAAAAACCGCCGCGGCGCCGCGCTCCTGGCGCAGAAAATTAGCCCGGAAGCGAGCCACGCCCGCCAGGCCGTAGGCGAAGTCCAGATCGCCGCACTCCTCGTAGCTCGCCCACTGCTCGTCGTTGGCGATCTCGCGCAGAATCTGCCGCAGGTCCTGATGCTCGAGCACCGGCCAATGCTCGATATCCTGCAGTGAGCCGTGGCGCCGGGTGCGCGGCTTGAGGCCGGCCGCCAGGTGAAGATCCGACCCCTTGCTTTCTTTGAGGTAGCGAAAAAGTTCGTCGATGCGCGCCATGGGAACCTCAGGTGAAGCGTTTGGGGTCTTCGGCGTGGAGGCGAGCCTGCTCGACGGTGATCGTCTGGCTCTTGACCAGGTCGGCCAGGGAGCCATCGAGCATGACCATTCCCTGGCGGCCGCCGGTTTGCATTTGGGAGAGAATCTGGAAGGTCTTCTTCTCGCGGATCAGGTTGCCCACCGCCTTGGTGGTCATCAGCACCTCGATGGCCGGCACGCGCCCCTGACCGTCGGCGGTGGGAACGAGACGCTGGGAGACCACCGCGCGCAGCGACTCGGAGACCATGGTGCGGATCTGGTTCTGCTGCTCCGGCGGAAAGACGCCCAGAAGGCGGTTGATCGTGCGGATAGCGTTTGAGGTGTGCAGCGTACCCAGCACCAGGTGACCGGTTTCCGCAGCGGTCAGAGCCAGCTCGATGGTCTCGAGATCCCGCAGCTCGCCGATCACGATGATGTCGGGATCCTCGCGCAGAGCGGCGCGCAGGGCGCGGGCGAAGGATTCGGTGTGCGGACCGACCTCGCGCTGGTTGATCAGGCAGCGACGCGAGGTGTGCACGTACTCGATCGGATCTTCGACGGTGAGGATGTGGTCGAGCCGACTTCGGTTGAGGAGGTCGACCATGGCGGCCATGGTCGACGATTTGCCGCAGCCCGCCGGGCCGGTGAAGAGCACCATGCCCTGGTGGTAATTGATCACCCGCTCTAGATCCCGCGGCAGGCCGAGGTCTTCGAGGCTGGGCGGCTCGGCGGGGATGGCGCGAAAAACCGCGTCCCAGCCGCGCTGCTGGCGATAGGCGTTGGAGCGGAAGCGCCCGACCCCGGGGATCTCGTAAGAAAAGTCGAGCTGCAGCCGATCCTCGATGCGCGCTCGCTGCTCGTCATCGAGGATCGAGAAAATCAGCTCAAGACTGCGGTCGGCGCCGACCGCGGACGGGGTTGCGTCCACCATGTCTCCGTTGAGGCGCAGCCGAATAGGCGCTTCGGCATGCACGTGAAGGTCGCTGGCGTTCAAAGCGCGCGTCTGCGCCATGAGGTCCTCGAGCGTGGTGCTGGCGTCGAATCTCAGGAGGCCTTCGCCTCCCTGCACCGGGACGGCTGCGTCCGCCGCGTCGTCCTCGAGCTCGATGATCGGCTCCTCCACCACGATGGCGGCCGGCGCTACGGAAATCGGCGCTGCCGCGGGGGCGGGGGCGGGGGCGGCCGGCGTCTCAAGCGCTGCTGCCGGGGCGGCCGGGGCGGCAGGAGCTGGCCCGGGAGCGGCCAAAGCCGGAGCCGCGGGAACGGGAGTCGCGGGAGCAGGAGCGACAGGCGCTGCCGCAGCCGCCTGCTGAACTACCGGATTCGTCTCGTCTCCGAGGTGTGCCGAGTCGGCAGGCTCCGGCGCGGTGAGTCCGTTCTTGGCGAGGTACTGCTGACGCGCTTTGTCGAGCTTGGCCAGCGTCGCCGACTGAAGGTAGCCCTCGCTGACCAGAAAAGAGCCCATGTCGAGGGATTCGCTGACGCTCCGCCGCTGCTGGAGGGCCGCCCCGAACTGCTCCTTGGTCAGGACTTTGAAGTGAACGGCGAGGCGGCCCAGGAGCAAATCGTATTCGTGGCGTTCCATAGAGGCAGATCGAGTTCCAAAGGGCGTTGAGGTGGAGTCGGCAGGGTATGCCAGGCACCGTGAGGCGTCAACTCAGCCGGGGCGCGCTTGCCACGACTCGGCGTAGCGCCCTCCCGCGGCGATCAGCGACTCGTGACTGCCGCTCTCGATGCTCTGGCCGCGATCGAGCACGTGAACCCGGTCGGCGTGGCGGGCGGCGGTGAGGCGATGGGTGATCAGGACCACGGTGCGGCCGCGGGCGACCTCGCGGAGGCGCTCGAACCACGCGGCCTCCGACCACACGTCCATGGCGCTGGTCGGCTCGTCGAGCAGCAGCAGGGGCGCTCGCCGCAGCCCGACGCGGGCCAGGGCGAGGCGCTGCCACTGCCCCACGGAGAGATCGCGACCGCTCTCGAACCAGGTGCCGAGAAAGGTCTCCCAGCCCGCCTCGAAGCCCTCGATCGCCTCGTCGAGACCGGCCTCGCGGGCGCACTCCCGAAGCCTCGAGGGGCCGGGGTCGCTCGCGAGATCGCCGAAGCGCACGTTGTCGCGCACCGTCGCCTGGTAGCGCACCGGCTCCTGAAACATCACCGCGAGGGAGGCCCACAGCTCGGGCTTCGGCCTCGTCGCGAGGTCGACCCCGTCGATCTCGATCGTCCCCTCGCTAGGCTCGATCAGGCCGCAG
>JBCCLG010000452.1:0-5150 GCA_039027015.1 Acidobacteriota bacterium
GGAGAAGGACCTGGATCGAAAGATCATGAAGTACATCCGGCACTACAACGAGTCCCCACGACCGGTTAAATGGAAACACAACGATCCATCGAAAAGAATAGCCGCATGAGCGCTAAAAGTTCAAGTGTTACAGTCCACTAGGAGAGGAAATGTCTCGTAAGCATTCTCTGGCAGGAGCAATCTTTATAGGACTCGCGACCATGCTCGGTGCTCCGGAACCGAGTGAGGCGCTGACCTGCGTCATTTTTCACCAAGTGTCCACAGTATGCAGTTACGGCCAAGGTGGCGAGATCGTCGGCTGCTCGGGCCGGACCTACCAGGACTATCTATGCAACAACGGAGGTGGGATCGGCTATCCCAACGGTCCTCACTATGGCGGAGGAGGCGGTGGTAGCAGCGGTGAAACACTTCATGGAAATCCGATCTTCGGGGTGACCCTAGCGAGGGTCAATGCCGCCAAGAGTAAAGCGATCTCGGCTCTGGAAGGAAGCACGCAGTGTGGCAATCTGGCGCATGATTCGCAGGCTCTAGGACAGACGCTTAGCCCCGGTCGGCGGGATATTGTCGACACCATTCGAAACAAAGCGAAATATCGGGAATGGAACGATCATCAAACTTGCTCGACCGCTGCTGCCTTCACGACGCCTTACAGCTATAATACCTATATTTGCAAGAATCGATTCACTAATCTAAGTACTCGGCAGGCTGCAGCCATCCTCATCCATGAAGCTTTACACTCGGCTGGGTTGCTGGAAAAACCGCAATTTTCAAGTGCAAGTATGACCACGGCGGAGATTACACAATACGTTCTGTCGAAGTGCCCGAACTTGTAAAAGCCTTTCCTGGTCTTGACTCTCTATCAGTATTTAGGCGTCAGAAGTCAGGAATCAAAGATTAAAGTGGCAGTAGCCGGTACTGGGCCGCTCGAATGAGGACGAACAGCCCGATGATCTGATCCAGTCATCGCCTCGCGCGTGACGCCGCTACTCCGGCTGCATCGCCTGGGCGGGGTCGGTCCTCGAGGCTCGATAGGCCGGGATGAACGATGCTGCAAGCGCCACCGAAATGAGAAGGAGAGCGACCGCGCCGAAGGTCAGAGGATCGGTGGTGGTGATGCCGTAGAGCAGGCTGGTCATGAAGCGGGTGGCTGCAAAGGCCGCCAGCAGGCCGAAAAGCACGCCGACGCCGGCCAGCCTCAGCCCGTCCTTGACGAACAGGCTGACCACGCTCGGCCTGGACGCGCCGAGCGCCAGGCGCACTCCGATCTCTTGTCGGCGCTGCGCCATTTGAAAGGCGATGAGCCCGTAAAGTCCAACCGCCGCGAGCAGAAGCGAGAGGCCGCCAAGGGTGCTCAACAGAACAAATTGGAAGCGTCGCTGGGCGAGGGAGCCAGCAAAGACCTGCTCGAGGCTTTGCAGCACCGGCGCAACCTGGGGATCCACACCGCGCACCGCCTGGCGGATCTCCTGGTGCAGCAGGCTCGGATCTCGTCGGGCGTCGATCACCAGATCGTACGGCCCTGATAAGGCGCGATCGCGCTGGAGGGAATTGGCGTAGATCACCGGCCTAGGCTCGGATTCGAGGCTGCGGGCCCTGACGTCTCCAACCACGCCGACGATGCTCAAGGGCCGCAGATCGCCGTCCATATTGCCGAATTGCACCAGCTTGCCGATCGGATTTTCGCCCGGCCACGTGTCTCGGGCCAAGGACTCGCTGACCAGCGCCACATGGGCGGAGTCCGCCTGGTCGCGAGCGTCGAAAAACCGCCCCGCCTTGAGGGGTATCTTCATGAGCTCGAAGTAACCAGGAACCGCACGTCTGTAGTTGGCGTAGCCCGAACGTCCGTCGATCTTCATCATCGCGCCGAAGTCTTCCCAGGACTGAACCTCATCGGGACGATTGAGGAGGAGGAACGAACCGCTGGGGCCCGAGGTCTTGAGCGGCAGGTAGTTGATACCGCCGACTCCCTCGACACCCGGTATGGAGCTGAGCCGATCGATCAGCCGGAGGTGAAGGCTCTTTTGGCGCTCTGCCTCTTCGGGAGTCGTCGCGTAGGGAAGCTGGCAGTTGAGCACCAGCGCTCCGCCGGTGCGAAAGCCGGGGTCTGTGGCGAGCAGCACCCGGAAGCTGCGCAGCAGCAGGCCGGTTCCCACCAGGAGCACGAGGGTCATCGCGACCTGCGAGACCACGAGGGATCCGCGCACGCGCGTGCCGCCGTCGGCCGTCTGGGTCCTCTGCCCTGTCCCTAGGGCAACGCGGGAACCTCCTCGGACCGCGCGCCAGGTGGTCAAGAGAGCCAGGAAGAAGGCGACTACCGCCGAGATGACCAGGAAAAAGACAAAGACCGCAGTCCCGATCTTGACCTCCGCCAGCCGGGGAATCGCTCCGCCTTCCAATCCGCGCAGGAGACCGAGCGCCCATCTCGAGACGAAGTAACCGAGCAGACCCCCCGAGAAAGAGAGCAGCAGGGTCTCTGCGAAGAATTGCCGGAAAAGACGCGCTCGGCTGGCGCCCAGGCTGAGCCTGACGGCCAGCTCACGTTCCCTGGCCGCGGCGTTGGCCAAGAGAAGATTGACCACGTTGGCGCAGGCGATCAGAAGAAGCAGGCAGGACGCCCCTTGGAAGATCAGCAGCGCCTGACGCACGCCGCCTGTCATGTCTTCCTGAAGGGAAGAGACCGCGGCATTTTGCATCCAGGTATCCTTCCCATACTGTAGGTTCAAGCGCTGGGCGATGGCGTCGAGATCATCGCGAGCAAAGTCGAGGGATCTGCCCGGCGCCACGCGGGCGACGACCTTTTTGTTCAAGGCCGTTCGTGAAGAGCTCATGGCTTCGAGCTCTCTGGGAATCCACAGATCGACCTCTTGAGGGAAGGTGAACTCGGGCGGCATGACGCCGACCAGCGTGACGATTTGATCGCCAAATCGCAGAGTCTGGCCGCCGAGATCAGGCTCGCCATTCAGGTAGCGCTGCCAGAATGAGTGACTCATCACCGCCGCATAGCCCGCGCCCTCCTTCTGCTCCTCTGGAAGAAATAAGCGCCCGAGCGCGGGGGAGGTGCCTAGGACCGAGAAGAAGTCGCGTGAAACCTGAGCAACCTCGACTCGAATGGGCTCGAGTCCGCCCGAAACCGTCCCGGGCAGCAGCTGATATTGCGCCATCCCCGTAAGGCTTTGATTCAGCTCCGAGAAATCGACGAAATTCGGATCCGACATCTGCTCGGCCCGTCGGCCTTCGCTGCCGACCTCGAAGACTCTGATCAGCTGGGACGCGCCCGGATAAGGCAGCGGCCGCAGCAGGACTCCGTAAACCAGGCTGAACACTGTCGTGACGGCGCCCAGGCCTAGCCCGAGGGTCAAAACGGCGGTCATCGTGAAGCCAAGGCTCCCGGTGAGTCTCCGTCCGGCGTGGCGCAAATCCTTGACGAAACTACTCATATTCGCTGCCTCTCGGGATCGTCGGTGGTGTCCGGGATGGGACTTTAGCTCAAGCTGTGTTGGCTAGGAATCTCCTCAGACTCCTGCTGCATCCCTCCCGAGCCCGCCTCGGGAGAGACCTCTCTTCTGAGAAACCAGCGCCTCTGAGATACCGGCCGCGGCCAATCCGTTGACGGATGGCGCGATTCCTGTGATCTTTCGAGGAGACTGCTCAGGGCCGCTCGATGGCCAACTCAGTTCCCGAATAGCGAACCCTGACCGACGCGCCTGGCGTGTCCGCCCACTTGACGAGAAAACTGCGCGTCTCGGCGACACGGTAGGAGCCCTCGATCGTGCCGATCGTCAGGGTTTGAAGCGTCTCATCCCATGTCAGCGCGATTCGGCTCCAGGCGCCTTGCGTGTAGTCGTAGGTCTCCCCGTCGTCTTCGTAGAGTGAGAAGCTGCCGTCTTCTCCTGGGTAGACCACAACCGTGACTTCGCCGGCCGGATCTTCGTCATGGTATTGAACGTCTGGCCCGAGCGGCAGAACAGCGCCCGCCCGAATAAAGAGCGGTATTTCGGAGAGAGGTGCATCCGCCTGGATCCACTGCCCGCCTTCATAGCTCTTTCCGCTGTGGAAGTCATACCAACGGTGACCTTCGGGAAGGTAGAGATCGCGCGTGCGCGCCTTGAACTCGTAAATCGGGCTGACCAATATGTAGGGGCCGAACATATATTGTTCGCCAACGGTGCGCGCTTCTGGATCTGACGGAAAATCCATCGGTAGGCCGCGCATTAATGCGCCGAAGTCCGTCTGCATCTCGCTCGCAACGGAATAGATATAGGGCAGCAGCCTGTAGCGAAGCTTGGTGTACTTCACCATGCTTTTATACACCTCCGAGCCAGGCTCCGAGATGTTGAAAATCTCCCGCGGGGGATCTTGCCCGTGGGACCGAAAGATCGGCGCGAAGGCCCCGAACTGAAACCAGCGCGCATTCAGCTCCCGCCACTCTTCGACATGATCCGGATCGCGCGAGACATATCGGTCTTCGACCGAGAACCCGCCGATGTCGAAGGTCCAATTCGGCATCCCGGCAAGCGAGATATTGGTTCCCGCCGAGATCTGCGCCTTCAGATCATCCCAGCGGCTCACAATATCTCCGGACCAGACGGTCGCGCTATAGCGCTGGATCCCCGGGAACCCTGAGCGGGTCAAGATGAAAACTCTTTTATTGGGATCCTTCCCCGCGCGCTCGCCTTCGTACACGGACTGCGCGTTGGCCAGCGCATAGGAGTTGAAGTAGCGCGAGCCTGAGCCGAGCGCCGTGGGACCCGCGCGAAGCTTTCGCTCTTCATAAGACAAGTTGGAGTGAACGTCGGGCTCCGTCGCGTCCATCCACCAGGCATCAAAGCCAAGCACGTCCAGCTTCTCTTCCATCTGCCGCCAGAAGATCTCTCGCGCTTCTCGGGTGTATGGGTCGTAAAAGGAACTCGGATATCCAGGCCCGATCCAGTCTCTCGTGCCAAGGTCAATATTTCGCCGATAGATGAAGCCCGCTTCCTCCAGCTCCTGATAATTCTCTGTCGTGGGATAGAACTTCGGCCAGACCGACACCATGATTTGAGCGTTCAGATCATGGACAGCCTCGACCATTCCTTTCGGATCGGGAAACCGCTCCTTATCAAAATCATGCGACCCCCAGGAATCTGAGGGCCAATAGTTCCAGTCCAGCA
>JBCCLG010000453.1:0-5121 GCA_039027015.1 Acidobacteriota bacterium
GCTGCTGGTCGAGCAGATCACGTTTACGGCGCGCAGCTCGGAGCTGGTGGACCAAACCTCCGGGGTCTCCGCCCGCATGCCGATCTCGGCCCTCGAGCTGCTGCACTCAAACCTCGAGCGCCGAGCCCTCAAAACCGGCGACGCGCAGGTTTTTCCGCGGCTCTGCGACCTCCACATGCTGCTGCCGGCGGTCACCGGCAAGGTGGAGATGGTCTACGAGGGCGAGCAGCAGGGCGCCGAGATGGTGGCCCGCAAGATCATCGGCGAGGCGGTCAAGGCGATCTTCCAGGAGCGCTTCCCCAAGATCGACCGCGCGACCGGCTCGGGCAGCGAGGACGACGACGGCCCCTACTCGGAGATCGTCTCGTGGTTTGCCGACGGCGGCACCCTGACGATTTCGGACGAGCAGCCTTTCGCCGACTTCCTGGCCCAGCTCACCCAGGTGCCGGGCCTGATGGCGCTGGCCGAGAAGCACGCCGAGGGCCCCTCGGAGGTGGCGATTTCCTTCGCCGCCGAAATGATTCTCGAGGGCCTGCACCAGAACCTGAAGCTCGGCCGCGAGGATCTCGACAGCACCGTCAGCTACAAGGAAATGGTCAAGTTTCAGCTGCTGCGCCCGCGCCGCGGGCGGCGCGACGACGGCGGCGGGGTCAATTGACGGCCAGGCCATGAACCGCACCGTCCTCTGGCTCAAGCGCGACCTGCGGCTTGACGACCACGAGCCGCTGCTCGAGGCGGCGCGGGCCGGCGAGACGGTGGCGCTCTACGTCTACGAGCCCATCGTTTACGGGGCTGCGGAGCATGACGCCTGCCATCTTGGCTTCATCAACCAATGCCTGACGGAGCTGCGCGAGGAGCTGCGCGAGCGCGGCGGCGAGCTGCTGGTGCGCCACGGCCCGCTGCCCGAAGTGCTCGACCGGCTCTTCGAGGAGCTGCCCTTCGACGCGCTGCGCAGCCACGAAGAAACCGGCCTGGGGGCGACCTACGCCCGCGACCGCGCCGTGCGCCGCTGGGCGCGCGCGCGCGGCGTGCGCTGGATCGAGCATCCCCAGCACGGCGTGGTGCGTCCGCTGGCCTCGCGCAACGGCTGGGCCCGGCTGTGGAATCAGCGTATGTCGACGCCGCCGGTCACCGCGCCTGGCGAGCTGCGCACTCCGCCGGCGGTTCTCTCCGGGGCCGTGGCGGCGGGCGAGCTGATGAGCGCCGAGCGCCTCCGCGTCGCGCCCACCACCGTCACCGAAACCCAGCCCGGCGGCAGCCGAGCCGCGCGCGAGATTCTCCGCACCTTTCTCTACCAGCGCGGCGAGTTCTACCAGGCCGAGATGTCGAGCCCGGTGGAGGGCTGGAAGGGCTGCAGCCGCATCAGCCCCCATCTCGCCTACGGCTCGATTTCCCTGCGCCGCGTAGCCCACGACACCCGCGAGCGACGCGATGAGCTGCGCCAGGCGGGGCGCGAAGCCTCCAAATGGCGCGGCTCGATCGCCAGCTTCGATAAGCGCCTGCGCTGGCACTGCCACTTCATGCAAAAGCTTGAGGACGAGCCGCCCATCGAGTTCCGCAACTTCAACCGCGGCTTCGACGGCCTGCGCCAGGAGGACCCCGGGCGCTGGAGCGAGGCCGAGGCGGGCTTTTTCGAGGCCTGGCGCAAGGGGCAAACCGGCTATCCGATGGTCGACGCCTGCATGCGCTGCCTGGCCACCACGGGATGGATCAACTTCCGCATGCGGGCGATGCTGGTCAGCTTCGCGGCTTACCACCTCTGGCTGCACTGGAAGCCCGTGGCCACCGAGCTCGCCCGGCGCTTTTTAGACTTCGAGCCCGGCATCCACTTCTCGCAATGTCAGATGCAGTCCGGGGTGACGGGCATCAATACCGTACGCATCTACTCGCCGATCAAGCAGGTGCAGGACCAGGACCCCCAGGGCGTCTTCATTCGCAAATGGGTGCCCGAGCTGCGCGAAGTGCCCGATCAGCACCTGCCGGCCCCTCACCTCATGCCCTCGCTGACCCAGCACATGGCGGGCTGCGAGATCGGGCATCACTACCCCGAGCCGATCGTCGACCACAAGACCGCCTACCACCAGGCCCGGGAGCGCATCTTCGCCGTCAAGTCGCGGCCCGAGACCCGGCGCCACTCCGACAGGGTCTACGAGAAGCACGGCTCGCGCCGCAGGCCTCGCCCGCGGCGCTGAGACCCCTCACCCACAGGCCTCCCCGGGGGCCTCTGCCAGGCCTACTCCGCGCGCAGGGCCGACGCCGGATCGAGGCGCAGGATCCTCGCCGCCGGCAGAGCGCTCGCGAGGACCACCGCCGCGGGCAGCACCACGGCGACCGCCGCATAGGTCGCCGGATCGACCGCGTCGACGCCGTGGAGAAAGGCGGCGAGCACCCGGGCCGTGGCGAGGGAGAGGGCGCCGCCGAGCGCCAGACCGAGTGCGGCGAGCTGCAGGCCAGGGAGCAGAGCCTGGCCCAGTGTTTGGCGGGACGTCGCGCCGAGGGCGAGGCGAATCGCCAGCTCCCGCTGCCGCTCGGCGACCGACGACGCGATCAGGCCGCCGACGCCGACGGCTGCCAGCAGCAGGGCGACGGCCGCCGCCGCGGTGGTGAGAAGCGCCTGGAACCTCTCCTCGGACAGAACCTCGCGGCGCAGGGTCTCGAGGCTGCGAACCCTGGCCACCGGCAGCGACGGCGCCACCTGGGCCACGGCCAGCCGCAGACGCTCGCCGGCAGCGACGCCGCTTACCGCCGGACGCACGACCCAACTCGGCTGAAACCAGCCGTGGATCAGCTCGAGGAACTCGGGCGACGTCTGACTCACGGGAACAAAGACGGCGGAGCGCAGGCCGATGGGCTCGTCGGTCCCCCAGCCGGGCCGCTGCTGGGTATCGGCCACCACGCCGACGATCTCGCGCTCGCCGCCGGCGATCTCGATCCGCTGCCCCAGGGCGGGGCCGCCGCCCAAATAAGTGCGGACAAAGCTTCGATTCACCACCGCTACCGGCGGGGAGTCCGCTCGATCGAGGTCCGAGAGCGTCCGGCCGGTCAGAAGCGGAGTGCCGAGGGTCTCGAAGAATCCCGACGTCACGTAGCTGAGGTTCGTGATTCTGCTCTCCGAGTCCCCCGCCACCGTGACCCCCACGTTGAGCGGGCGCTCGTACGGCAGGCTCAGGCCGGCGGCGGCGGCGGCGATCTCGGGCTCCGCCCGCAGGCGATCGGCCACCTCCTCGAGGAGGAGGCGGGTCTTCTCGGCGCCGGCGAAGCGGGCGTCCTGGAGGGAAACGCTGGCGGCCACCAGTCCGGAGGGCTCAAATCCGGGCTCGAGCCGCTGCAGGTGCGTCAGCGAGCGCGCCATCAGCCCCGCGCCCACCAGCAGGGCCACCACGGCCGCCAGCTGACCGACCACCAGGGCTCGGCGCGCCAAAGACCCGTGGCCGGCGGCGATCCGCCGCCCGCGGAGCCAGCTCCCCCGGCCCCCCGCCACCGCCGGGTAGAGGCCGCACAGGGCGACCGTGATCAGGGTCAGAGCGAGGGCGGCGGCTAAGACCCGGGCGTCGAGGGCGATCGGCTGCCAGAGGCCGAGGGAGGCGGCGACCCGCTCGCGCAGGACCGCGATGAGCGCGGCGGCGACGCCTAGCCCGAGACCGCCGCCCAGGGCCGAGAGCAGAAGAGACTCCGCGAGCAGCTGGCGAACGATCGCCCCCCGGCCTCCGCCCAGGGCGAAGCGGATGCCGATTTCGCGCCGCCTGAGCCGGGCGTGGGCGAGGAGCAAACCGGTGACGTTGAAAGAGGCCACCACCAGCACGATCCACAGCGTGACCCAGGAGAGGAGCAGCCGGCTCCGCATCTCGCGGTGCATGCCCGCCTGCAGGGGCTCCACGGTCAGCCAAAGCTCGGTCTCCGGGCCGGCTTCGAGGGCAGCGGCAGCCGGCGCTCCGGCGAGGCGCATTTGGCCCTTCGCCTGCCGCCACGAGACGCCGGGCTCCAGGCGGCCGAGAATGCTGTAGTTCGCTCCCTCCCCTTCGCCGCTCGTCGAGGGCCGCAGGGGAGTCCACAGATCCGCTTTCGTCCAGGTTCTAAAACCCCGCGGCATGACGCCGATGATCTCGCAGGGCTCGCCGCGCAAGAGCACGCTCGCCCCGAGAACGTCCGCGCGACCCGCGAAGAGGCGCTGCCACAGGCCGTAGCCGATCACGGCCTGCAGGGGGCCGCCCGGCACGTCGTCTGCCGGGTCGAACTCGCGGCCCAGCAGGGGCTCAACCCCCAGCACGCGAAAGAAACCGGCGCCCACCCTCTGCTGCCGCAGATGCTCCGCCGCGCCGTCGTGCACCACGTTGGCGCCCGAGGGCCATTCCGAATAGGCGGCCAGCTCGACGCCCTCAACCCCGCCGGCCAGGGTCTGCCAGGTGAAGCCGTTGTGGGTGCTCAGGCGCGAGCGAACCTCCTCGCCCTCGCCCACCGCGGTCTCCACCAGGGCGAGGCGGCCGGGCTCGGGAAAAGGCAGGGGACGCAGCAGCACCGCGTCGACCACGCTCCACATGGCGATATTCACGCCCACGCCGAGGCCCAGGACGCCGACCACCGTGGCGGTCAGTGCCGGCGCCCGAGCGAAAAGGCGCGCGCCGTGCCGGAGATTGCGCGCCAGCTCGTCGAGCAGATCGAGCCGCCGCTCCTGCCGGCAGCTTTCCTTGAAGGACTCGACGCTGCCGAACTCCATGCGGGCGCGGCGGCGGGCCTCGGCCGGGGAGAGACCCTCGCGCACCAGAGCCTCGGTGTGGCGCTCGATGTGGTCGCGCATCTCGAGGGCCATCTCCCTCTCGAAGGCTCGCCTCGAGGCCGCGGCCTTCAGCATTCGCAGAGCCCTGCCGATCAAGGGGTCACCTCGCTCGCTCTCAAGAAGGCTCCGACAGCCTCCGAAAGCCGGCTCCACTGGGCGGTTTCAGCGTCCAGCTGGCGTCGCCCCGCCTCGGTCAGGCTGTAGAACTTGGCTCGACGATTATTGTCGCTCGAGCCGGCCTCCGAGGTGATGGAGCCCCGATGCACCAGGCGATAGAGGGCGGGATAGAGAGAGCCCTGGGGCACGCTCAGCACGTCGTTTGAGAGCTGCTGAATGCGCAGCAAAAC
>JBCCLG010000454.1:0-5114 GCA_039027015.1 Acidobacteriota bacterium
GAGGAAATCGAGATCCTCAATGAGCCGCGCCGTGAGGCTCTCGTGAGGGTTGGACAGATCCCCGATCTCCTTGGCGAATCGGTGGAATCTCCCGAACTGCATATCGGAGATGTGCAGGAGGGTGACGGCCTCGGGCATGGTCCTGGGTCCTATCGAAATCTGAATATATTTTCGGAACGCGCTGCGGTCCGAACTCCGCTCCACTCCGCTCGCCGCGGGTCCTGCCCGCCGCGCCTCGATTGTAGCCGAGAGCCTGCGCCTCTAGGCTTAGCTGCCGCTCAGGCCTCCGCAGAAAAAGACCTAGGACGAGCCCCGGGGCTTGGCCCCAAAAAAAGAAGCCGCGTCTCGGCGACGCGGCTTCTGAGGGATCGCTGGTGCGACCGGATCGATCAGTTGGTCGAGCTCGACCAGGCGGAGAGTCCGCCCGACTCGAAGTCGTCCCTGAAGACGAACGAAATGTTGTTGCCCGTCACGATCAGCGAGAAGTTCTGCGGCGAGACCAGGACGCCCTTGTGGGTGACCTGCACCGTGTACTCGCCCGCCGCCGGGGCGGCGATCACAACCTGCTCGACGTTGTCGCGGAAGTTGTCGCCCGTGGTCGCGGCATCGGCCGGGTTGGCCGGATCGAGAATCCAGGGCTGGAACTCCGTCGAGCCCGGACCGAGAATCCGCAGGTCCAGGTCGTTGACCAGCATGAGGTCCGGCGGATCGAGGGCCGCCTCGGGCGGCGTGCCCGCCGGATCGGTCCACGCGATGGTCGCCACCAGCGGACCGCTGCCGTCACTGCCGATGAGGGCCGTGAAGGTGTTGCCGTCGGCGAGGGACTCCTCGGCGATGTGGAATTGCGTGCCGCTGGTCGCGGCGTCGGCGGTCATGACGTCCGCCGCGGACGCGGTGTTGAGAAGACCCCAGCCGAAGGAATAGTCCGGGCCCACGTTGCCGGCCTCGTCGGCGGTGTGCAGCACCAGGGCCTTCATGGTAGCGGCCAGGAAATAGCCGCCGTAGAGGTTGTTCGCGTGCTGATGCAGAAGGCCGAGGGATCCCGACGTATTCGGCGTCGACATCGAGGTCCCGGTCAGCTGCGAGTAGGCGGCGTCGTTGTTGCTGCCCGAAGAGATCAGGCCGACGCCGTTGGCGACGAGGTCCGGCTTGACGCGGCCGTCATCGGTCGGGCCCCAGCCGCTGAAGGACGACATCACCACGTCGCTGATCTGGGTCCAGCCGCCGACGACATCGTTGACGGCGCCGACCGTCAAAATGTTCTTGGAGCTGCCGCTGCCGCCGCCGATGGTGTCGTAGCCCGTGGCGCCGCCGTCGTTGGGACGGGGGTCGCTGGACATCGTGAAGCCGCCCATGCCGTCAAAAACCCAGTGGTTCACGGTTCCGCCGGGGCCGTCGTTGCGATCGTTTCCGGCCGACTTGACCATCAGGTAGTAAGGGGAATCGAAGGCGATCTGGTCCCAATCCGCTGCGGTCTGCTGGTAGAAGCCGAAGCCGAGATCTTCCTGCGTGGAGATGTCGACGTCGCCAAACCACACCCAGAGCCCGTCACCGCGGAAGTTGAACCTCCAGCCGGTGATGAAACCGTAGGAGTGGTTGGAGACCTTGACCGGCGCGGCGATGAGCTGGTCGGCGGCGATCTCGGCCGTATCGTTGTTGAAATCGAACGAGCGCATGGCGGCCGCGGAGGCCATGCCCCGGGCGGTCGCGAGGGTGCCGGCGGCCGTCATCGTGCCCGCGACGTGGGTGCCGTGATTGCTGTTGCCCGCTCCGTCGTGGTTGGTGACGCGGCCGCCGAACTCCTGGTGGGTCAGGCGCACGCTGCCGCCGTCCCAAATGCCGAGTAGCTCGCCGGCGCCGTCGAGCGCGAGGCCGAGGCTGCCGCCCGCCCACACTTCGTCGGTAGAAACCGAATCCGCCGCCCTGAGGTTGTCGGTGCTGAGGTAGATCGGCCGGTCGCCGTCGAAAGAGTGGAGGCTGAACGTGGTGCCGTCTTCGAGCACGCCGGAAGTCGGCAGGCCGAGGGCCCGGGCGCGCGCTTCGAGGCTCGGGCGGTCGACGGCTCTGGCTTCAGAGAGAGCCTGGAGCGAGTCCCGATTGACCGTCGGGGCCTCGGGTGCGGACTGAGCAAGGGCCGAAATAGGCAGGAGCAGAAGCAGGAGGGCCAACCCAACGGTCGGCCGGCTCTGCCGGTGTGAGAAGCAAGAAGTCAATCGTAGATAGTTCACTGGGTCTCCGCGGATCAAACGGTTCGTTGTTTATCCAGGGGCCTCAACGGCAAGCAAATGTCTTATCGGCGAAGACCTGATTGTAGCGGCTGCGGGCGTTTTCGCCAGCCGAAGCGCTGGAAACTCGAGGTGTCAGAGATTTAGTTTCGGCCCATCCGACGAATGAAAGACCCAAATTGCATCCAAAAATAATCAGAACGGATCGAGGTCTGCGCATGCCTACTCGAGGACTCCGGACAGGCGACGGAACCGCCATCCCACCCATGAGCCCAAACACTATGCGCCTGAAGGCCCGACCTCAAAGACTCCCACTGCGGTGCCCTCACGGGAGAGAACGGTGACGAAAGAAAGCGTACAGCGCGGCAGCGCGGAGCCGGGATTTCTAGGGTGGCTGGCACGCTGCCTCAAGCCCTATCCCGGGCGCTGCCTGGTGGTTTTACTCGCCATCCTCACCCAGGTGACGTTCCGAGTCGCGGTGCCCTTGGGATACCAGACGATCTTTGACGAGGCCATCGCCGAAGGTCAGGTGAGCCTCCTGATTGAAGTCCTGACCTGGCTGATGATCGGCTGGCTTCTGCACGGGCTCTCGGGCCTGGCTCAGGATCATGCCTCGGCCTGGATCGGCAGCCGCTCCATGAACGATCTGCGCGAGCGTATGTTCCTGCAGCTTCAACGACTCTCGGACGCCTACTACGAGCGCGTGGATTCCGGCGATTTGATGTCGCGCTTCTCGAACGATCTGGCGGTCATTGAAGAGGTGCTGGCAAGAGGCCTCTACACCGCGCTCTTCAGCTCCATCAATCTGCTGGCGAGCCTGGTTCTGCTCTTTCTCGTCGACTGGCGACTCGCGGCCCTGACCCTCGGTCTGCTGGTGGCGGCTTTTCTGATTCCCCGCCTGCTGAGCCCCCGGGCTCGGGATCAGGCCTACGAGCGCAAGCGCTCGGAAGCGGAGGTCGCCGCGGCGATTCAGGAAAGCATCGGAGCCCATTCCATGGTTCGGGCTTTCGACCTCCGAGACTACGTCCTCACCCACTTCAGGAAGCTGCTCGCCTCCTTCGCCGACAAGACCGTCGCAGCCTACGTTTCGACCGCGCTGGTGGGACGTACCGCCAGCCAAAGCGTTTTCTTCATTCAAATCTTGATCATGGGTCTCGGAGGCTGGCTGGCCATCGAGGGCGCGCTGTCGATCGGCGCCCTGATCGGCTTCGCGGCTCTTCTTCAGAACGTCTCCAACGCATCCAACCACCTGGCCGGCATCACCCCCGAGCTTCTGCGCGCCGCGGGCGGGATCGGCCGAGTCCAGGAATTTCTCGCCGAGGAGCCGGCGGAAGACCCGGGCCTGGACCTGGCTCCGCTGCCTCGCCTCGCCCGCGAGATCGTTTTCGACAACGTCAGCTTCGCCTACGACGATCAGAGCGGCCCCTCGCTGGACGGAGTCACCTTCCGCCTTCGCGCGGGCGAGTCGATTGCCCTGGTGGGTCCGTCGGGATCGGGCAAGAGCACCGTCCTGAACCTGCTGCTGCGTCTGCATCACCCCGCTCGAGGGAGGATCCTCTTCGACGGAGTCGACATTCGCCAGCGCAGCGAACGCTCGCTTCGCGATCAGATCAGCGTTGTGCTCCAGGAGACCGTTCTTCTCAAGGCCAGCTTTGAAGAGAACATTCGACTCGGCAAACTGGGCGCCTCCTCGGCGGAGATCGAAGAGGCCGCCAGGAAAGCAAACGTGCACGAGGTGATCTTAGACAAGCCTCAAGGCTACGCTACCCAGGTCGGGGAAGGCGGCAGGCACCTTTCCGTAGGTCAGCGTCAGCGCATCGCCATCGCGCGGGCCATCCTGCGGGATCCGGCGGTGCTCGTTCTCGATGAAGCCACCTCGGCCCTCGATCCAGCTGCCGAGGCTGCGGTCCACAAAACCCTGGTCGAGGTCGCCCGCGGCCGCACCGTCGTGTCGGCAACCCACCATTTAACCTCGGTGGTCGAATGCGATCACATCCTGGTGCTCGAGAAAGGCCGCCTGGTCGAAGAAGGTCGCCACCGGGATCTCATGGCGCGGCGCGGCGCTTACCATCATCTGTGGCGCAAACAGAGCGGGTTCGAGATCAGCCGGAACGGCATCGAGGTCGAGGTAGCCGGCAAGAGCCTGCACCAGGTTCCTCTTCTTTCGACTCTCGACGAAGAAGGCCTGAGATCCATCGCCGGTCACTTCTCCTCCCAGGTCGTGCCGCGAGGTCGCTACGTCTTTCGGCAGGGGGACGTGGGCGATGCGTTCTACCTGATCGCCAAGGGTCGGATGGAGGTCCTGGTCCAATCCGAAGGCCGCGAGCGCCGCCGGGCCGTTCTCGAGACCGGCGACTTCTTCGGAGAGCTGGCCTTGCTCGACGCCAAGCCGCGCAACGCCTCGGTGCGAGCGCTCTCCTCTTCGCTGCTGGTCGTCGTGCCGCGGCAGCCCTTCGAGCGGCATTTCGCGCGCCATCCGGGCCTGCGAGCCGCCCTCGAGCGCACGGCGAGAGGCCGCCGGGCCGCGCAGGAAGATCTCGACTGACCCGCCTCTTCGATCGGTCCCTCTCTCGGTCTCGCCGTGCGCGACGGCGCTGCGCCTGATCGCCCTGGCGCGGTGGGCCCGCCGCGGCTTTGGTGGATAGGACGGCGATCCTGCGCTGGGTAACAGTGAACAGCGAAAGCTCCGCGAGATAGATCCAAGACCTAGGGGACCCTCAAGAAGATGCCTAAAAAAGTTGTGCTGCTCGCCGTACACGGAATGGGAAGAACAGAGCCGACCTTCGCCGATCAGCTGGAAAACGAGGTGGCGGAGCGGCTTGGCGAGGAGGCCTGGAGCGAGGTACATTTCGATACAGTTTATTATCAAAATATTTTTAAAAAAAACCA
>JBCCLG010000455.1:0-5110 GCA_039027015.1 Acidobacteriota bacterium
CTCAGGCGGAGGAGGAGGCGGAGGAGGAGGCGGTGGCGGCGGCCTGCGCTCGACCTCGAAGGCCGCAAAGGCCGCCTCGACGCCGCCGCGGTAGGTGCGCAGCTCGTCCGCCGCCTTGGCGGCCAGAATCTGCGCGTCCTTAAACGCCGAGGCGGAGGGTCTGGCCTCGGCGCTCTCGAGGGCCGTGCGGGCATAGCCGAGAAATTTTTTGCCGCTGTCGAGGGTGGTGCGCAGCTTGGGATCCCGCCTGAGGGCCTCGGCGTGGTCTGGATGGTTGACCAGGCCGAGAGCCGCTCGCAGCTCGCCCTCGGCGGCTCCCAGGGCCTCCCGCGCCGCCGCGCGGGCTTCCGGGTCGCCCTGGGCCTGGGTCGCGCTTGCGGCGCACAGAAACCCCAGCAGGAGCAGCCACGGGAGGGTGAAGGCAGGAAGAGGCCTCGCGGTCATCCCGATCACCACCCGGCCTGTCGGAAGAATTGATCCACCGTCATCTCGAACGCGCCCCGGATCGTCTGAACCTGCTCGCTCTCGAGAGCCAGGGTCGCCCGCTGAGTCTCGCCCGACGGCGGGTGCTCGAGGGTCAGGGTGTAGGTGCCCGGCGGAAGCTCGAGCCGTTTGGGCGTGTGGCGGGAGCCCACCAGCGTGACCTCCTGGCCCCCGGCGTCCACCAGGCTCACGATCTCCGCCCACGGGGCGGCGTCGATCACCAGAACCCCCGAGGGAAGCTCCAGGGCCTCCGGGGCCGCCGTATTCTCGACCGGCGCCGAGTCGAGCCTTCCCGAAAGCACGTAGCTGGCCGCAAAGACCGCGGCGAGGGCCGCGAGCATTCCGATAGCCAGCAGGGGTTTGCTGGGCCCGCGACCCGGCGGCGCCGCCCGGGTTTGAGTGCGGGTGCCCGAGGATCCGTATCCCGACGAGGAGAGACCTGAAGATCCGGAGCCGCCGGAGCCTAGTGCGCCCGGCCCCGAGGGTCCTGGGGACGAAGAGCCGCCGCCGCCGAATCCGAGCTCCCCGAGATCGAGAGCCGGCGCCTCGGGGGCAGGCTCAGGCGATCCTGCGGGCCCGGCCTGCGGACCGGACGACGGGTCCGGCGCCGGCGGGGAGGCCGGGAGGGCCTGGGCCTCAGGAGCCTGCGGCGGAGGCGGACTGCCCTGCGCTCGCTCCTGCGAGCCGGTGCGCAGCTCGAGGGCGCGCTTCTTGGCCGCCTCGATGGTCGCCATGGGCAGGGTGACGCTGCCCGCGCCCGCTTGGCTTCGCACGTCGCCGCCGACCGCGGCGCCGGCGGCAGAATCTGC
The DNA here is from genome assembly GCA_039027015.1 of Acidobacteriota bacterium. Taxonomy (GTDB): domain Bacteria; phylum Acidobacteriota; class Thermoanaerobaculia; order Multivoradales; family J023; genus JAUIJL01. Next base: position 1,293 of record JBCCLG010000455.1, read on the forward strand.
CGGGGCCTGCGGCGCTCTGGGGACGGGCGGCGGCGGTGGGGGCAGCGGGCGCGTCGAGGAGTCGGGCGGCCGCCGGCCGCTCACCTCCTGGAGCAGCTCCGGCGGCAGACCCACGGTGTGGGTCGGCACCTCGGGGCTCTGTCCCGCCCGTGGCTCCTGCTCAGGATTTTGCGCCGCGAGGCGCGCCGTTTCCGCGGCGACCGCCGCCTGCAGATCCTCCGGCGAGAGGCGCACGGTCTGCACGACGGCGGCGTCGAGCCGAGCCTTGGTGAGATCGAAGCGCGCGGTCTGCAGCACGTCCTGATCACCAAAGCGCGTCTCCGCCCGCTCGAGGCTGGCATGCGCCTCCTCGGGGCGCCCCTGCTCGATCAGGCCGCGGATGGCGGTCACGGTCTCGAGAGCCTCGCTGCGCTCCTCGGCCTCCTCGCGCTGGATACGCAGGCAGGCGTCCACCGACGCGCGCAGGGCGAGGGCCTCGGCGTGATCCGGACTCAGGCCGAGCAGGCTCTCGAGGGTCTGTCGAGCGGCCTCGAAGTCCTCGCGCTGGGCCAGCGCGCGCGCCCGCTCGAGCAGCTCTGCCGTCTGCCGAGACTCACTCTCGCGCCGCTTCTCGTCGCGCTTTTCGCGGTCGGCGATCTCGGCGTCCACCGCGCTGCGCACGTGGTGCAGCATGGCGGTCGGGCCGCCGACGGCGGTCGCCGCGTTCTGGGCCGCTCGCCGCGCGTGCTCGAGCAGGCGGGCCACCTCCGGATCGCCGGGAACCAGGCGGCGAGCCTCCTCGAGGTGGCTCACCGCGGCGGCGGGCGCGCCGCCCTCAAGGCGGTTTTGAGCGGCGTCGACCAGGCGATGAACGTCGGCGGCGCGAGTGAAGCTTTCGACCGCCGCCAGCCGTCGGGAGATCTCGTCGAGGGCCGCATCGCCGCCAGGGCGCCGCGCGGCGGCGCTCTCGAAAAGCCGACGCGCGGCGGTTAGCTCGCCCTCCTCGAGGGCCCTCTCGATCGGCTCGAGGTCAAGAGCGTCCGGAGCCTCCTCGGCGGCGCTCTCGGGCGAGCCCAGGGCGCGCGTCGCCCACGCGGGATCGGGCGCGCCGAGGGCGGGGCGCAGAGCTTTGAGAGCCTCCAGGCAGGAGGCCGCGGTGCCGCGCTCGGCGGAGTCCTTGCTCAGCAGGCGCAGAATCCAGGCCGCCAGCGCCTCGGGAACCTCATCCGAGGGCTCGAAGGGCGCCGGCGGCTTGAACAGATGCCCGGCGATCAGCGACGAGGGGGAATCGCCCGCCACGGGAAAGCGCCCGGTGGCCGCGAGGTAGAGAATCAGGCCGAGGGCGTAAAGATCGCTCGCCGGGCCGATCCGCGACTCGTCGTCGAATTGTTCCGGCGACGCGTAGCGCAGCTGGCCGGCAAAGGCCGCGGCGCTCGAGGCCGCCTGCTCGGAGGCCGGGGTGTGGCGGAGGCCCAGGTCCGTGAGAACCAGGCGTCCTGCTGCCCCGGTTGAGGGGTCCTCCTTTGCGCGCAGCAGCACCAGGTCCGCGGGCTCGAGATTGCGCACGAAGCGTCCCGCGCCGTGCAGGGCGCTGAGCGCCTCGAGCGCCCGGTGCGCCAGCTCGCAGGCCCAGGCCGGCGGAATCGGCGCCGCGCTCTCGAGGATGGACTCGAGATCGAGACCGTCGAGCTCGGCGCGCAGGGCGAGGAGCCCGTCGCCGGCCCGCTCGAGGCTTTCGGGAGTGGCGAGCGCCGGGTGGCGCACCCCGAGGGTCTCGCGGGCGCGGCGCCACGCATCGTCCGAGGGGGCCCCAGGCAGCTTCTCGAGGATTTTGATCGAGCCGTCCCGGCGGTCGCGCACGCGCAGGAGGGCGCCGCCGCCCGAGAAGCGGCGCAGGGTCGCCAGCACGTCGAAGCGGCCGGCCGAGGTCGAGTCGAGAAGGGGCGCTTCAGCCATAGATCCTGGAGGGGAGGCGCGCGCCGCGGGGCGCCGGGCCTTCCTCTGCCGCAAGACTGCCAGATCGTGCGCCGCAGCGCCACCAGGGGCGGCGGGCGAAGGATCGCCCGGCCGTCAGACGATGCGCTCGCGGATCTTGGCCGACACGATATCCATCGCCCACACCGTGAGGGCGATCAGCAGCACCAGCGTGCCGACCTCGCCCCACTCGCCCAGATCGACCCGCGGCTTCAGGATGTAGCCGATGCCGCCGCCGCCGACGAAGCCGACGATGGTGGACATGCGCACGTTGATATCCCACCGGTAGATGGTGAAGGAGAGAAACGGCGGAATGATCTGGGGCACCACGCCGTAGCGCAGCACCTGCAGGGTGGAGGCGCCGGTGGCCGTGATCGCCTCTACCGGGCCCGTGTCGATGCTTTCGATCTGCTCGGAGTAGAGCTTGGTCAGCGCCGCCACCGAGTGCACCCAGAGCGCCAGCACGCCGGCGAACGGCCCGATGCCCACCCACGAGATGAAAATCAGGGCCCACACCAGCGGCTCCACCGCGCGGGTGAGGTTCATCACCGTGCGCGTTACGGTGTAGAGCAGGCGCGAGGCCAGATTGGCCCGGGTCAGGTTGCGCGCCGCCGCGAAGGAGAGGGCGAAGGCCGGGGGAATGGCGAAGGCGGTGGCCATGAAGGCCAGGAAGATGGTCTGCACCAGCAGCACCAGGCCCTGGTGGAGCACGTCGGGGCTCGGGTTGAGGAGCCCGCGCACGATGTCCGACGCCTTGCTGAATTTGGTCAGGAAGGTGACCAGGTTGACCTCGGTGATCAGCCAGCCGGTGAAGAACGTCAGCTGGGCGAGCACCGCGAGATACCAGCCGCGCAGAGTCTGGGTCCAGGGCAGGAACTCCTCTTCTTCCATCAGCCCGGCGACCACCGCCCGGCCCGGCGAGGTGCCGATGGCCCGGTAGAAGAGGTTCCACCCCGTCGCCAGCCCGAGGGCCACCACCACCAGCCACGGATAGCTCAGCTGGTCGAGGGTCTCCTCCGGACTGAGCAGCAGGCCCGTGGGACCGCGGCGACCGGAGAAGGCGATGGCGAGAAACTCGACCATCAGGAGGGCGAGGAGCATCAGCAGGGTGTCGATCAAAAGACCCTGGGAGCGGCGCACGCCCTTCTGCCACGGGGTCTCCCTCTGGGCCGCCAGACGCTCCTTGAGGGTGGTGCGCACGCCGCCGCTCATGGCGTCTCCTCGACCCTAGAGTTAGAGGCCGGCTCGGCCTCCTCGCCGTAGATCTCGCGGAAGGTGTCCTGGTCGAACTCGTCCACCGTGCCTTCCCAGGCCAGCTGGCCGGCGCGCAGCGCCACCAGCCGCGTGGCGTAGCGGCGCACCAGGTCGATGTCGTGCAGGGTGCACACCACCGTCATGCCGGCGCGCTGGTTGAGATCTTCGATATGCCTCATCACCGAGTGGCGCAGGGCGGGGTCCAGGGAAGCCACCGGCTCGTCGGCGAGCACCAGCTTGGCCTCCTGCATCAGGGCGCGGGCGATGGCCACGCGCTGCTGCTGGCCGCCCGAAAGCGCGTCGGCGCGCGAGGATTCGCGCCCCTCGAGCCCAACCCGGGCGAGGGCCTCGATCGCCTTGCGGCGCTCGCGCTCCTGAAAGCGCAGAAAGAAGCTCGGCAGGCCGCTGCGGCCCAGAGCGCCCGAGAGCACGTTGATCAGCACCGGGTGACGCTTCACCAGGTTGAACTGCTGGAAGATCATCGCGATCTCCGAGCGCAGCAGGCGCAGCTCCCGGCCCTGGGCGCGGGTCATGTCGCGGCCGAAGATCTTGATCGTCCCCTCGGTGGGGTCGAGCAGCCGGTTGATGCAGCGCAGCAGGGTCGACTTGCC
>JBCCLG010000456.1:0-5099 GCA_039027015.1 Acidobacteriota bacterium
GCCGCAGGATGGCGTTTGCGGCTCGGGAGCGCGGCCCGCAGACCCGCCTGGCGCGCGCGGCCCTCGGCCTGGCCGTGGCCGCGGCGCTGGCCTTTCAGGCGCGGGCGCTCGTCATCTTCGTGCACGAGAGCGTGGTGCCCACCACCCAGGACGCCGCCCTGCGCTGGCTCGAAGGCGAGCTCGGGCGCCGGCCGCAGCACGTTCTGAGCGTCGATCAGGCGGCCGAGCGCTACCGCTGGGAGGGGCAGCGGCTCCGCTCGCAGCTGAGCCTCGCGCGCTTCCCCTGGAGCGAGGAGGCTCTCGGCGCGCCGCAGCGGGTGTACGACGGCGTGATCGGCCCTCCCGAGCTGGTGGAGAGCGGGCCGTGGGCCTCCCAGCCCGGAGTGCGGTTCGAGCCCGTGCCGCTGCGCCTTCGGGGGCCCGCCGTTTCCGTGCGGGCCCGAGGCTGGAGCCGCCTGGGCGATCCGGTGCCGCCCGCCGCCGAGGCCGAAGGCGGGAGCCTGCGCGTCGTGTGGCCCGAGCAGCTCGGAACCGGCTGGTTCAGCCTTGAGGTTTGGGTTCCTGAGCGCACCCTCGCCGAGCTGGAAAAGAGCGTTTTGGTGTCGGGCCAGGCGCTGCCCCTGGTTTGGCGCCAGGGCGTTGGTCAGGGCCATCTCCTGACCACCCCCCGATTCCGGGTGGGCGTGGATCAGGCGCCGCCGACGATCGAGCTGGAGATCCCCCCCGAGGGGCCGGATTCGATCGTCTTCGCGCTCTACAGCTGGCGGCCGCTAGCCGACTGAAAAGGCCTGTAAAAGCGTGGCTTGAGGGCCTCTTGTGCGGCGCCCGTGAGCGGCGTTTCGGCGAGACCTGCGCGCCGCAACCCGGATATCATCAGGCCCTCACAACTCTACGGAGAAACGTCATGGTCTACCGTGTTGACCTTCAAGATATACGTTTTCAGATATTCGACTGGCTGCAGCTCGGGGACCTCCTCGACGCGCCGGAATTCGGCGAGTGGGATCGCGAGAATCTCGAGATGGTTCTCAAAGAGGCCACCGAGCTGGCGGTCCGCGAGCTGGCCCCGATCAACGCCGACGGCGACCGGGTGGGCGTCACCTGGAAGAACGGCAGCGTCGCGGTGCCCGAGTCGGTGCACGGGGCCTGGAAGCTCTTCCGGGAGGGCGGCTGGCTCGGCCTCTCCGGAGCTCCCGAATTCGGCGGACTCGGCCTGCCCGCCACCCTCGGCTCGGCGATCAACGAAGTCTTCGCCGGCGCCAACCTCTCCTTCAGCCTGGTGACCCTGCTCACCCGCGGCGCCAGCGAGCTGATCGAGCACTACGGCGACGAGGCCATGCAGGCCAAATTCTGCGAGCGCATGATGACCGGCGAGTGGACCGGCACCATGTGCCTCACCGAGCCTCAGGCCGGCTCGGACGTGGGCGCCAGCACCACCCGCGCCGAAAAGCTCGAGGACGGCACCTACTCCATCGCCGGCGAGAAGATTTTCATCACCTCCGGCGAGCACGACCTGGCCGACAACATCGTGCACGCGGTTCTCGCGCGCACCCCCGACGCGCCGCGCGGCAGCCGCGGGCTCTCGCTCTTCATCGTGCCCAAACGCTGGGTGGAGGACGACGGCAGCCTGGGCGCCGACAACGACGTGTACTGCGCCGGGGTGGAGCACAAGCTCGGGATTCACGCCTCGCCCACCTGCTCGATGCTCTTCGGTCGCGAGGGTCGCTGCCGCGGCTATCTGCTCGGCGAAGAGGGCCAGGGCCTGCGCCTGATGTTCGACATGATGAACGCGGCCCGCATCGAGGTGGGAATCGAAGGCGTGGCCGTCGCCTCGGCGTCCTATTTCGCCGCCCGCGACTACGCCCTCGAGCGCCAGCAAATGCGCCACTGGGATCGCACCTCGCCCCACAAGGGCGCGGTGCCGATTCTCGAGCATCCCGACGTGCGGCGCCTTCTCTTCACCTCCTACTCCTACATCCAGGCGATGCGGGCTCTGCTGCTCCGCACCTCCTTCTACCTCGACAAGGCCAAGGTCTCCGAGGGCGAGGAGAAGAAGCGCTACAGCGCGCTGGTGGCGCTGCTGACGCCCGTGTGCAAAGCGTGGCCGACCGACTGGGGCTTCCGCATCACCGAGTGGACCCTCCAGGTTTTCGGCGGCTACGGATACACCCGCGACTACCCGGCGGAGCAATACCTGCGCGACGCCAAGATCGCCTCGCTCTATGAGGGCACCAACGGCATTCAGGCCCTCGACTTCGTGGGCCGCAAGCTGCCCATGGCCGGCGGCGCGCCCATGCGCGCCCTGCTCGGCGAGATGCGCGAAACCGCCGGGCGCCTGCGCGAGCACGGCACGCTCTCGGGCGCCGCCGAGCAGCTCGAGGAGGGCCTCAACCGCTTCGAGCAGATCCTGCGCGAGGTCCCGCAGCAGGACGACGCCCAGCTGCTCATGAGCCTCAACGCCGTTCCGGTGGCCGATTTGGCCGGCGCGGTGCTCGGCGGCGGCCTGCTGCTGCAGCAGGCCGAGCTGGCGGATCAAAGGCTGCGGGAGGCGCTCGACGCCAAGGGTCTTAAGACCGGCGACACCGCCGCGCGCGAGCTGATCGCTGACAGCGACGCCCTCAGCTTTCTGCACAATAAGGTGCAGAGCGCGATCCACTTCTGCTACCGCGCGGTGCCCGTTGCCGCCGCGCAGTCCAGCGCCGTGATGGGCGCCGAGACCGCGGCCATGGAGGCGGTTCTCGAGCGCACCTGAGCGGCCGCACCAACGCCGGGGCATTTCGAGCCCCGGCGTCCTCTCGCCCGCACGAGGAGACGATATGAAGACCCCCGGAGGCCTCGCGCCCGCCCTGATCACCTCGGCGCTCCTCGCCGCGGCGACCCCGGCCGCGGCGATCCCGGCCGCGGCGGACACGCCGCCGCGGCAGAAGGAGACAGCGCCAGCGGCGGATCTCGAAGATGCCGGGGGCCTCACCCTGAGGCTGATCGGCCACCGCTCCTACGCGCATTCCACAGTCACCTTCGAGGGCACGGTGCCAGGCGGCCTCTCGGGCATCGACTACGACGCCGCGACCGGCCGCTACCTGATCATCAGCGACGACCCCGCCACGCCGAGCCGCGGCGGCGCGCGATTCTATGAGGCCACCCTCGACTTCGACGCCCAGGAGTTTCGCGGCTATAAATGGCGCGCCGTGCACGAGCTTCTGCGGACCGACGGCTCGTCTTTCCCGGAGGCCGGAGTCGATCCCGAATCGATCCGCCGCCTTCCGAACGGTCATCTGCTGTGGTCGAGCGAGGGTTTCGAGCGCACGCTCATCCCGCCCTTCGTGCGCGAGATCACCGCCGAGGGCGCGTTTGTGCGCGACCTCGAGATTCCGCCGCGCTTCAGCCCGACCGCGGACGACGCGACCGGCAGCCGCCACAATCTGGTGTTCGAGAGCCTGACCTTGACCCCGAGCGGCCGCTGGGCGGTGACCGCCGCCGAGGGCGCCCTGCGGCAGGACGGCCCGATGGCGTCCTCCGCGGTCGGCAGCCCGAGCCGGGTGCTCTACCTAGACCTCGAAACGGGCCGGGCGGGGGCCGAATACGTCTACGTCAACGATCCGGTGCGCGATCGCACCGAGGGCTTCAGCCTCAACGGTCTGGTGGAGCTGCTCGCCCTCGGCGAGCGCTCCTTCCTCGCCCTCGAGCGCTCCTACAGCGAGGGCTTCGGCCACGCGGTGCACCTGCATCACTTCGACGTCTCCGCGGCCACCGACGTTTCGGGCCTCGAGTCCCTGGCCGAGGCCGACTACACCCCCGGCGTCAAGACCCTGGTCGCCGACCTCGGCTCCTTTGGCGTGGAGGTCACCAACCTCGAGGGCCTGACCTTCGGACCCGACCTCGAGAACGGCAGCCGCTCCCTGGTGATCGTGTCGGACGACAACTTCGGCGGCCTCACCCAGCTGATGGTTTTCGAAGTCTCGGGCGAGCTGCCGCGCGGGACGCCGGCAGGCGCGAAACGTCACCAGCGGTAGAACGCACCCGCCCCCGCGAAGACCTGATCCCGCGAGCCGAGGCCCGCCACCAGCGGGCTATCGGCCGCGTCCTCCAGCAGGCGGCTGTAGGCCACGCGCGTGAAGACGCCCCACCGCTCGCTGAAGGAGGTGATGGCGTAGAGCTCGAGGCCCGCGTCCTTGAGACCGGCGCCTGCCTCGAAGACGGCCAGGCCGCTGCGGCCCGAGTCTTCGGGGTCGATCGAAAAATAGGTGCGGTGGTATGAGCCGTCCGCCCAGGTCAGGGACGCGGCGAGGCCCAGGCGCAGCATGCGCGAGATCTTCCGAAAGTAGTCGACCTCGGCCTGCACCACCAGCCCGTCGTGGGCGCCCGCCACGTCTCGGCTGATCGTCAGGTCGCCGCGCAGGCGGTCCTCCACCGAGGGGCCGAGGGGGATCTCGAACCCGACGAAGAGTCCGACCTGCACCGCCAGATCGACCTCCTCGAGGCTCTGCACCACGGCCTGGTCTACGAAATCCTCGTCCCGCGGCAGAATCAGAGAGATCACCGGACCGGCGCGCCAGGCGCGGGCCGACGCTACGTCCGCCCGCGCGGTCAGGCCCTCGAGCTCCACGCTGGCGCCGGCCAGCCGGAATCTGCTCACCACAAAGGGGACGAGCCGCCCGTCGTCCGCCCCCTCATACTCCGGAAGAGTGGCTACGCCGGCGACAAAAAAGCCGCCGGAATCCCCCGGTGCTGGGCTGCCGGCGGCCGCCGGCGCCGAGTCGTCGGCCCACGCTCCCGACGTTGAGAGGACAAGAGCCGCGGCGAAGCACAGCGGGCGGGCCAGGGAAAAGCGGGGCGGGCGGGGACGATCCTTTTTAAGTGTATATACACATGTCATGGCTAAGTCTTCGCGATCCCGCGGCCGGCGGATTCGCGGTTACTCGAGGCTGGCCAGGCGATCGAGAAGACCCCGCACGGTCTCCCAATCCTCGCCGAGCTTCTGCGCCATCTCCTCCTGGGCCTCCCGCCACATGGGAAGACCGCGCTCGAGCACCTCGAGCCCCGCCGGCGTCAGCGCGATCGACCGCTGGCGCCGGAACCCTTCTTCGCTCAGCGCGATGAGC
>JBCCLG010000457.1:0-5096 GCA_039027015.1 Acidobacteriota bacterium
CGGCGATCAGGCCGCGCATGGACGGCGCTTCACCCTCGTGGCGGATGACTTTCACGATCGGGCCAGGGGCGGTCACCACGGGGCCGGGGGCGGCCTCAGGAGCGCCGGCGGTCTGGGCTTTCGTGGGGGCTTCCGTGGAGGCAGCGCCGGACTGTGCCGTGGCCGGCAGAGCTGCGGTCAGGGCGATGAGTAGGCATAGCAGCGGCAGACCAATTCTGTGTCGCATGCAGTAGCTCCTTACAGGAGTGCGAAGCGGATCGTGCCAGCAACTCGCTTCGGCAAGTGAAGAGGAACGTGAGATGGAAAAGCCGACTACCGGCGGGGTCATCCTACCCGTTCGATTGTAAAGGCCCTTTGGTTTCCTTCCATGTCTCCATGATGTAAACGCACAGCGGCGCAGACCCGGTCGGCGGCGACCGGGCGCAGGAGAAGGAACCGCTTGGCATCCTAGGATTTGGCCAGGATAATCCGGGCCCGCTCCGCCACGGCGTCGACCGTCAGGCCGAAGTGCTCCGCCAGGCGCGCCGCGGGAGCCGAAGCGCCAAACCCATCCAGCCCGATCGCCTCGCCGTCAAGCCCGACGTATTTCTGCCATCCGAGGGTGCAGCCGGCCTCGATCGACAGCCGCACGCGCACCGAGGGCGGCAGCACGGACTCGCGATACTCCCGAGGCTGATTTTCGAAAACCTCCCAGGATGGCAGGCTGACCACGCGGCTGCTGATGCCTTCCGCCGCGAGCGTCTCGTGGGCGCCGAGCGCCAGGGAAACCTCGGAACCGGTCGCCAGCAGCAGGATCTGCGGGTCCAGAGAGTCCGCCACCACGTAGCCGCCCTGCTCCACGCCGGCGTTGACCTCCTGGGCGTCGAGGGGAAGGATCGGCAGGCTTTGGCGGGTGAGGACCAGAGAAACGGGGCCCTTGCGGTGCGCGATGGCCCAGCGCCAGGCCGCCACCGTCTCGTTGGCGTCCGCCGGACGAAAAACGGTCATGCCGGGCATGGCGCGCAGGCCCATCAGCTGGCTGATGGGCTGGTGGGTCGGCCCGTCTTCGCCGAGGAAGATCGAGTCGTGGGTCAGCACGTAGAGCGTCGGCTGCTCCATGAGAGCAGCAAGCCGCATGGCCGGGCGCATGTAGTCCGAGAAAATCAGGAACGTGCCGCCGTACGGGCGCAGCATGCCCGAGAGCGCCATGCCGTTCATGGCGGCGCCCATGGCGTGCTCGCGTACGCCGTAGTGGAAGTTTCCGCCCCCGGGCGAGCTCGCCGAGTGCGCTTCTCGGCCCTTGATCCAGGTGTTGTTGGATCCGGCCAGATCCGCCGAGCCCCCGAGCAGCTGGGGGAGATGCTCGGCGAGGGCCGAGAGCGCCAGGCCCGAAGCCTTGCGCGTGGCCAGCGGCTTGTCCGAGGCCTCGAAGATCGGCAGCTCGGCATCCCAGCCCTCGGGCAGCTCGCCGCGTCCCCAGGCCTCAAAGCGGGAGGCCAGCCGGGAATGCTGGGCGCGATAGCGCTCGAAGAGCTCCCGCCAGCGGGCGTGCTCTGCGGCGCCGCGCTCGCCGGCCGCGGTGAAGGGCTGGCGGGCCTCTTCGGGAACGTGGAAAGTGCCCTCGTAGGGCCAGCCGAGAGCCTTGCGGGTCGCCGCCACCTCCTCGCCGCCGAGGGGCGCTCCGTGGGCGCTGGCGCTGTCCTGCTTATTTGGGCTGCCAAAGCCGATATGGGTGCGCACCCGCACCAGGGTGGGCCTCTCGGTTTCCGAGGCCGCCGCCTCGAGGGCTGCCTGCACGGCCTGGAGGTCCTCGACGTCGTCGACCTCCAGGGTGTGCCAGCCGTAGGCGCGGTAGCGCGCCATCACGTCTTCGGTGAAGGTGACGTCGGTATCGCCCTCGATCGAGATGCGGTTGTCGTCCCACATCACGAGCAGCTTGCCCAGGCCGAGGTGCCCTGCCCAGGAGGACGCCTCGGCCGAAACGCCCTCCATCAAATCGCCGTCGCTGGCGATCACCCAGGTGCGGTGATCCACCAGGTCGAATCCCTCGCGGTTGAAATGATCGGCGAGGAAGCGCTCGGCGATCGCCATACCCACAGCGGTCGCCAGACCTTGGCCTAGGGGGCCGGTGGTGGTTTCAATGCCCGGCGTCAGGCCGTGCTCCGGATGGCCGGGGGTCTTCGAGCCGAGCTGGCGGAAGTTCTTCACTTCGTCCAGGGAGAGGTCAAAGCCCGCCAGATGGAGCAGCGAGTAGAGAAGCGCTGAGGCATGGCCGCAGGAGAGGACGAAGCGATCCCTATTGGGCCAGTCGGGGGCGGCCGGATCGAAGCGCAGGTGCTGAGTCCACAGCTGAAACGCGAGGGGCGCTTGACCCATGGGCGCGCCCGGGTGGCCGCTGTTCGCGCGCTCCACCATGTCGATCGAAAGGAATCGGATGGTGTCGATGGCGATCCGATCGCTCATACCGCAGGTCTCCCGAGAGTGTCGTGGGAATTCCGCCCAATGAAGGCGCTGCCGGGTCGCGGGGGCCGCCGCCGCGGTTTGCTGCCGCCGTCCGGACCGGGTGGTTTCAGAACGCGGCGGAGTGTAGCAGTCCAACGGGCCTCAGGCCGCATCCCAAGGGGGCGCCCTGCGTGGCTGCGGCTGGCGGTGCGCTCAAGCCGCGGCGGGCCCGGGTCGGGAGTCGTGCGCTGTCGTATTGGCGGAGAGAGAGGGATTCGAACCCTCGGTCGAGTTGCCCCGACAACTGCTTAGCAGGCAGCCCCGTTCGACCACTCCGGCATCTCTCCGAGGCCCGGGATTGTACTGTTCGGGGCGGCCCGAGTCAAAGCGCCCAGTCTTGACAGGTTAGGGCCGCACGGCTACGATCTCGGTCCCTTTGGGCGATCGTCTAATGGTAGGACGGACGGCTCTGGACCGTTCAATCGGGGTTCGAATCCCTGTCGCCCAACCACCGCATCAAGCGGCGCCGCGAAGCTCCCTCGATCCGAGCAGCTTCCATCCAGAGCAACCCAGGCGCCCGCGGTCTCGGCCTAGCAGCCCAGCGTCATCGGTCGGCCGCAGGCTAGGCGAGCCCAGGGCCGCTGTCGCCGAAAGCGCGCAGCCCTCCGGCACCCGCCGGTGACGCGAGCCCGCGCTCGGCAAGAGGCGCGGCGCCGGCCCGCGAAGTCCGGGCAGGGGGCGTTTCGCCGTCAGGGCGCGGTGGGGCGGCGCCTGAGAAAGAAGAGGGCGGCCAGGGTCAGGGCACCAAAAAGCAGAAGAGCGCCCGCGCCGGAGAGGGTCGGCACCTCGGTGATGTCGATACCGGTGGGGACCGTTCCCTCGACCGTCACGGCCATGATCGCGTGCCCGGCGGCGGCGTTCGACGGGTTGTCGAAAGCCAGGCTGGTCAGCGTCTTGCCGCTGGCGTTGAAGCCGAGATCCGCCTGCAGCTCCGCGGCGCCGATCACGGCTTCGGTCACGATGAGAGTCGCGCCCGCGGATCCGGCGTCCACGTTCTCGGCGCCCGTAAAGTCGGTGCCGAGGTTCTGCTGCAGAACGACTCCGGGCCCCGGCGCGTCGGGAGTGCCGGCGAAGGGGCCGAACCAGTCGGGTCCGTTGACGGTGACGGTGACCGTGGTGTCGTCGTCGAACCCGAGGGTGACGTCAAAATCGCCGCCGCCGTTGCTGATCTGGTAGAGCAGGCCAACGGTGCTGTTGGCGTCGAAGAGGATCGGATCGACGGTCTGGAATACGAAGGTTTGATCCGGGTCCGGCAGCCAGTCGGGCTGAACGCCGATGTTGTCCATGTCGGCGGTCGCGTCGAAAGTCCAGGTCCCGCCGTCGACGGTGTTGCGATTGCCGAGGTGCAGGATGTCGAGAACGCCGCCGGTTTCGTTGATGTCGTAGCTCAGATTGCTGTTGGGGCTGGTGACGTCGCCGAGAGACATCGGCTGGCCGTCGACGCTGAGGGCGCGGTCGGAAATAGCTCGGAAGCCGTCGGCCGCGTCGGGCTGGCCTTCCTCACCGGGGTGCACCATGCCGTTGAAGTTGAAGTCGAGCGGCAGCTGGAACTCGTCTGCCCAGGCCGCCGGCGCGCACCACGACGCGAGGGCGAGAGCCGCAAGCCACGGGGCGATGCGGCGAGGAGATGCAAGAGTACGGTCGGGTCCAAACATGAAAGGGCTCCTGGCGATGGGGTCTTCCCGCCTCGGCTCTCGGCGGAACCCGACGTGCGCGAACGCCGTCAAAGGGGGCGCCTGAACCTCGGCAGAGACTGACCCGGAAGGACTTGCTTATCGATGGATGCCTCCGATTATAGGACAGCGTGGCTAGAGGAAAAGACGCCAAGGCTTCCGCCTATCACCCTCGCCTCATGACCCTCGCCTCACGATCCTCGCTTCATGAGTCGAGGCGCAGGCTTTCGAGAGGGTCCGCGCGGCTGGCCCGAGCCGCCGGTATGTAGGCCGTGATCCAGGAGATCAGTCCAATTCCCAGGGCGGTGAGGCTCATCGCCAGCGGATCGTGCGAGCTCACGCCGTGCAGCTGACTCTCAAGCCAGCTGCCCAGCCACAGCGCCCCCAGAAGTCCCAGCACGAGGCCTTTGAGCGTGCTGATCATCCCCTGCCGGACCAGCAGGCTGACCAGGTCGGCCTGCTCGGCTCCAAGCGCTGAGCGGACCCCCAGCTCGCGTCGGCGCGAGGAGGCCGCGAAAGCCATGGCGCCGTAGACCCCGATCGCCGCCAGGAGGATCGCAACGACCGCGAAGAGTCCCAGGAGCGACGCGCTGAATCGCGGCTGCCACAGGAGCTGGCCGTAGATTTGAGCGACGGTTCGAGGCCGCGAGATCGGCAGCGCCGGAGTCATCGCGCGGAGCCCCCGGGAGAGCTCCGGCAGGAGCGCCGCTTCCTCCATTTCGGTGGTCACCACCAGCGTCGTCTGAGTCCAAAAAGCAACCGGATTCTGGCGGTAGGGGTAGTAGATCTCGGGTCGAATTTCGTCGGTCAAAGACCACTGGCGGACGTCGGAAACCACCCCGACGATCTCGAGCCACTGCGCATCGCTCGAATTTTGACGGATGCGCTTTCCGATCGCTGATTCCCCCGGCCAGGCCGCCGACGCGAGCCGCTGATTCACCA